>NZ_CP016453.1:790000-892708 GCF_001713415.1 Sphingobium sp. RAC03
TCCAATGGCGTCAGCCGCCTGACGCGCATCTGCGGGCCGCACTGGGCGCGCTGGCTGATCATGGGCAACCAGAAGGCGGATGCCGACCGCGCCCTCGTCATGGGGCTGGTGCATGACGTGTTGCCCGACGAAGGGTTTGACGAAGCGGCGCTGAATTTCTGCCGCCACCTGACCAAGCAGAATGCCGAGCAGATGGGCGCAGCCAAGATCGCGATCGAACTGGCGGCCGAGGTCGGCCCCTCCATGGGGCGACATGTCGAGCGCATGGCGAACAGCGCCCTGATGCTCAACCCCGCCTATCTGGAGGGCATGGAACGCTATATGAAAGGCGTGGGCAGCAAAAAGAGATAAGGGTCAGGCGCGGACAAGCGCCCATATCGCTGCCAGCAATCCGAGCGTCGCCGCAATCAGGCTCCACGCCATCAGCCGGATGCGCACTGGCCGCAGCGCGGCGACGCTGTGCGCATCCAGTCGGCCCCTGATGCGACAGGCGCGGCGTTCGGCGGATATGAATATGAAAATCGCGATCAGCAGAAACGTCGATGCGATACTCTTCGACACCCAGGCCGGATCGACCGCGTCGAACAGCGCGTGAAAGCCAAGCGCAATACCCACCGATGCCATGCCGGTACGGATCCAACTGGCGAAGCTGCGTTCATGCGCCAGCAGCGTGCGGTCTTCGGCGAAGTCGGTGCGATCCTGCGCCAGATCGCCACGATCAGACGCGCTCATGTGGCAACGCCCTTGACCATCGGAATAGCCGATCGCGAACCGACCTTGTCCCTGGACACGACACTGAAGCTGCCGTCGGTTTCCAGAACGACGGCAGCCACCAGATCAAGGCCACCAAAGCCAGCCGCCCGGATGGCCGAGAGCAATTCGTCCTGCGTCACCCGCTCCTGCCGCAGGGCGGCCTCATCGGGCACGCCATTGTACAGCAGGGCTCTTGGCTCGGATTTGGCGAGATTTTCGATCCAAGGAAAGCGCACGGACAAGGCGGCGATCAGATATTGCAGGCCCACCAGGAGGAGGAAGGCGACGACGCCTTCGACCAAGGCAACATCCTTGGACAGCAGGATCGTCGCCAATGTCGATCCTAGCGCAACCGTGACGACCAGATCGAAAGCATTCATCTTTGCCAGCGTGCGTTTGCCGCTGATACGCAAAGTCGTGACCAGCGCCAGATAGGCAGCCGCGCCAAGCGCCACGACGCGCAGCAATTCGGCCCAGCTATCAAATATCATATTCTGCTCCTTGCAGGTCGCCAAGCGCTTGTCCCCGAACCAACAAGTCGCCAAGCCTGTCGTTCCATTTAAGCAGAAAAGGCAACGCTTCGGCGCGCCGACCGTTACGCAACGATGCTCCATTTCTCCGCGCCCGAACCCTATATCCTCTGGCTAACTGGCGCGGGGGTGTTGATTGCCCTGGTCGCCTGGCTGCCGCTGGCGTTGAAGAAACTGCCGCTGTCATTGCCGATCATCTGCATTGGGATCGGTGCGGCCGTTTTCTCCATTCCCGCCGTTACGCTGCGGCCGATGCCGCTGGATTATCCCGACATCACCGAACGGTTTACGGAGTTCGTCGTCATCATCGCACTGATGGGCGCGGGATTGAAGCTGGATCGGTCGTTCAGTTGGCCGCGCTGGGGCGTCACCTGGCGATTGCTGATCGTCACCATGCCGATCAGCATCGTGGCGATCACCGCGATCGGCGGGTGGGGACTGGGCCTGCCCTGGGTAGCCGCGCTGCTGCTGGGCGCGAGCCTGGCACCGACCGATCCCGTGCTGGCCGCCGATGTGCAGGTGGGGCCGCCCAAGACGGGCGAGGAAGATGAGGTGCGGTTCGGCCTGACGTCCGAAGCGGGGCTGAATGACGGGCTGGCCTTTCCCTTCGTCAATCTGGCGTTGGCGCTTGGACTGGCGGCGTCGGCCGGTGAGCCATGGGCGCAGAAATGGGTGCTGGAAAGTGTGTTATGGGAGATTGGCGGCGGTGTCGCGGGCGGCTGGGTGATCGGCAAGATCTTTGGCTGGCTAACCTACCATGTTCCGGCGGAAACGAAATTATCGAAGACGGGCGATGGCCTGATCGCCATTGCCGCCACTTTCGTCTCCTATGGGTTGACCGAAATCATCAACGTCTATGGCTTCCTGGCTGTCTTCGTCACGGCGTTGACGCTGCGGCGGTCGCACCATGACCATGATTTCAACCATGCCATGCATAATATCACCGAGCAGATCGAACGGTTGGCGATGATGGTGGTGTTGATCCTGCTGGGCGGCGCGCTCGCCAACGGGTTGCTGAGCGCATTGCGGTGGACGGATGTGGCGGCGGCCTTTGCCATCATCCTGATCGTTCGGCCGCTGGCGGGTCTACTGGCGATGATCGGGTTCCGCGCGGCATGGCCGGAGAAGCTGACTTTGGCCTTTTTCGGCATTCGGGGCGTCGGGTCATTCTATTATCTGGCCTATGGGCTCAATCATATGCCGTTGGAGACGGGCGAGCGGCTATGGGCGATCGTTGGGCTGGTCGCTGTGCTGTCGATCCTGCTGCATGGGCTGACCGTGACACCGGCGATGCGGCTGCTCGACCGGAGCCGCGGGCGCGATCCCGACAAGCCCAGCCCAGACCCGGACGCGACGCCAAGCGGGGCGCACTAATCTGTATCAGTCCGATTCCCGTGCGACGGGTGCGACCAATTTTGGGGTCGAGACGTTATCGCAGCCGAAACAAACGGACAGTCGAGCGGTTGAAAGCGGGTCGCCCCAGTTGGGAGCGCCTGCTCCGCCCGACGCAGACAATGAAACGGAATGCAGCATGTTTCCCTGGACCCATAAGTCCCAAGTACAACTCGAAGCCGAGTTGCAGGATCATATCGTGGCGCCGACTTTCCCCTGCGTCGGCGCGAAGGCTGCGCTGGCGCGGGGCAATCTTGTGACGCTGGCGTGCAATCGCATTGACAGCGCGTGGGACGACTTGCGCGTGCATGATGCGCTGCTGGGCTTTACCAGCGCGTATAAGGACCAGCCGGGGCTGTTCCGCAGCTTTGCGGCGGTGTTCGAAGGGCCGGAGGATATGTCAGAGGAGGCGTTCGAGAGCGCCTTGTGGGACCGGGTGCAATCGCTGAGCGACAAGGATGCGTGGCGGGGCCAGGATTATGACAAGCGGGTCAGCGCCGATCCGACCAATCCGCATTTTTCGCTGAGTTTCGGGGGCGAAGCCTATTTCATCGTCGGCCTGCATCCCCGCGCCAGCCGACCGGCCCGCCGGTTCAAACATCCCACGTTGATCTTCAACCTGCACGACCAGTTCGAGCAACTGCGCGCCGAAGGGAAATATGAGACGATGCGCGAGAAGATATTGGTGCGCGACGAAGCGCTGGCCGGGTCGCGCAACCCGATGCTGGAGCGGCACGGCGAGAATAGCGAGGCGCGGCAATATTCCGGGCGCGCGGTGGGTGACCAATGGGTCGCGCCCTTCGAATATCATGGAGAGAAAGCATGACCGATGGCGTGCAGGTGATTGCCGAGCGGAGCGGTGCGGCGTTTCGGCTACCGCGTGGGGCCGTGTTGACGGTGACTGACCCCAAGGGCGAGCAGGTGGCGGACCTGTTGGCCTATAATGCCGCCGATGTGCGGGAGGTCATCTCGTCCGGGCGGACGCTGGATTATGCCGAGACAATCAGCCTGACCACCGGCCATGCGCTCTATTCCAATCGGTCGCAGGTGATGCTGACCATCATCGCGGATACGGTGGGCCGTCATGACTTTCTGCTGACGCCCTGTTCGATCGACACGTTCTACCATTTCTATCCCGACCTGGAGCCGCATCGCGGTTGCTTCGGCAATCTGGCCGAGGCGCTTGCGCCCTATGGGATCGAGCCAGATACGATTCCGGTTGCGTTCAATTGTTTCATGAACGTGCCGGTCGCGCCGGACGGCAAGCTGCGCGTGCTGCCGCCCGTCAGCAAGGCAGGCGATCATATCCGCTTTCGGGCGGAGATGGACCTGATCATTGGCCTCACCGCCTGTTCAGCGCCTGATTCCAATGGCGGCAGTTTCAAGCCCATCCATTATGAGATTGCTGAAGCCGCGGATCAGGCCGCCGCCATCTGATCCACTTCGGTCTGGAGCAGAGCGCGGCTCTGGTCGTTGACGGTCCAGCGATCGGCGAACAGTCCCTGTTCGCCGAACAAGGCGGTGACGATGCCGTCGGTTCCCGCCGATTGCCATAGGGCGGCAAGCTGCGCGGCCATAGGATCATCCACCGGCCGCGCGTCGCCGCGGACGTGGAGCATCCAGGCGGCCAAGGCTTTCAATGTTGCGGGGCAGGCGCGGCCTGCGGCCAAGTTGATCGCGAGTGGTTCCAGCCAGCGTTGCGGGATTTTCTGCGACCCGTCGATGGCGATCTGGGCGAGGCGGTGCGGCAGGGCCGGATTGGCGAATCGCGCGAGCAGTTGCGCGGAATAGGCGTCGATGTCGAGACCGGGATCGCTGCCGAGGCTGACGCCCGCTTCGTCGCGCATGAGCCGTTCGATCAAGGGGCGCAGGGTCGGATCGGCGATCGCCTGATGCACGAAGTCATGGCCCTGGGCGAGGCCGAGATAGGCGAGCGCGGAGTGGGCGCCGTTGAGCATCCGCAGCTTGGCGGCTTCATGCTGACGCACATCGGATACCAGTTGCGCCCCGCCGACTTCCCAGCGAGGGCGCGGTCCGGCAAAGCGATCCTCGATCACCCATTGGCGGAAGGGTTCGGTGATGACGGCGGCGGCGTCCTCCATGCCGATGGTGTCGGCGATCTGCTGGCGGTCGGCATCGGTGACGGCGGGCACGATGCGATCGACCATGGTGGAGGGGCACGCGCATTCGCGGCGGAACCAGGCGGCGAGGCCGGGATCGACGCGATCGAGATAGGCGTTGAGCAGGCCCGACAGGACCGTGCCATTTTCCGCGAGATTATCGCAGCTGACCAGCGTCAGGCCCGCGATGCCGGCCGCGCGTCGACGCGCCAGCCCGGCGGCGAGGAAGCCGTAGATGCTGCTGGGGGTTGCGCCCTTCACCAGTTCCGGTTCGAGCATGGCCAGATCAAGCTGGCCAGCCGGTGTTCGGCAATAGCCCTTTTCCGTCACGGTGAAGCTGACGATGTGCGTGCTGCTGCTGGCCAGCGCCGCGACGACGGCGGCGGGATCGCGCGGCGCGACGATCACGCGCTGCACTGTGCCGATCAGGCGGGTATGCGGGCTGCCACTGCCGCGTTCCGACACGGTGAACAGGCCGTCCTGCGGCTCCATCTGATCCGCGACATCGCCCGATCGCAGCGATACGCCGGTGATGCCCCAATCGCGGTCGCCCGCCGCCATGGCATCGTCGGTATAGACCGCCTGATGCGCGCGGTGAAAAGCGCCGATGCCGAAATGGACGATGCCGCAGGCCTGGGCCGCGCGGTCATAGCCCGGCCGTTCGACGTTCGCGTTCAGTGCGGCGATGGTCTCTTGCGACAATCTCACAGCTTATACGCCTTCTTTGCCAGCGTGTAAGAGAGGTCGACCGCCAGTTCGGCAGCCTCCCATTCCTCCATGCGATGTTCCGCCACCCATTGGGCGAGGAAACCGCAGTCGATCCGCCGCGCGACATCGTGGCGCGCCGGGATCGACAGGAAGGCGCGGGTATCGTCGTTGAAGCCGACCGTATTGTAGAAGCCGGCGGTCTCGGTCATCTGGTTGCGGAACCGGCGCATGCCTTCGGGGCTGTCATGGAACCACCAGGCCGGGCCGAGCTTGAGCGCGGGGTAATGGCCCGCGAGCGGTGCCAATTCGCGTGCATAGCTGGTTTCATCCAGCGTGAAGAGGATGATGGTGAGGTTTGTTTCATTGCCATAGCGGCTGAGCAAGGGGCGCAGGGCGTGGACATATTCGGTCGCCATCGGAATGTCGGCCCCCTTGTCGCGGCCGAAGCGGGTGAAGAGCGACGCATTATGATTGCGATAGGCACCGGGATGGATCTGCATCACCATGCCGTCCTCGACGCTCATCCCGGCCATGACGGTCAGCATATGCGCGCGGAACAGTTCGGCGTCGGCATCGGACACGCTATCGGCGGTCACGCGGGCGAACAGCGCTTGCGCCTCTGCATCGGTCAGATCCGCGGTCGCGGCGGTTGGATGGCCGTGATCGGTCGAGGTCGCGCCCATGCTGGCGAAAAAGGCGCGACGCTGGCGGTGGGCGGCGAGATAGCCCTTATAGTCGAACGCATCTTCGCCGGTCAGGTCGGACAGTTTGCGCAGATTGTCCCGAAAGCCGTCAAACTGCGGGTCGATGACGGGATCGGGCCGGTAGGCGGTCAGCACCCTGCCCTTCCAGCCATCGGCGCGATCATTTTCGGCAAGGATTGCGGCATGATGGGCGAGATCGTCGAGTGGGGATTCCGTGGTCGTGATCACTTCGATATTGAAGCGGTCATAGAGCGCGCGCGGGCGGAAGGCGTCGGTCGCCAGCGCATCTGTAATGGTGTCATAATAGAGGTCGGCGCTGGCCGCTTCGAGCTGGACGGTCAGGCCGAAAGCCTCGGCAAAGACCCAGTCGAGCCACATGCGCGAGGGCGTGCCGCGGAACAGCGTGTAATTTTCCGCCAATATGCGCCAAGCCGCGCGCGGATCGACAGAGGTGCCCTCGCCGCCTTTGGGCACCAGCCCGATCGTGTCGAGCGATATGCCCTGGCTGTAGAGCATCCGAAAGACATAATGGTCGGGCGTCAGCAGCAATTCGCTGGCATTGCCGAAGGGCTGATCTTGCGCGAACCAGCGCGGGTCGGTATGGCCATGCGGGCTGATGATCGGCAGGCCCGCGACGGCTTCATAGAGGCGGCGCGCAATCGGCCGGACGGACGGGTCGGTCGGGAACAGACGGTCAGGATGCAGGATTAGCGGACGCATGAACGAAACCTATAGGGTTGCCGCGCGGGCATAGCGCGCACGGGTGGAAGCGATGGTGCGGCGGGCGTCCTCGATCGCATCTTCCTCGATCGTGAACAGCAGATGGTCGATGACCGAGCCTAGATGCGCGCGCATCGCGGCTCTGGCGGCGGCAGGATCGCGGGCATGGAGAGCATCGCGAACGACGCTATGTTCCGCCACCACGGGCTGGATATTGGCGGTGCGCGCCTTTTCGAGCAGCAGTGCGCAGTCGGGCGAGGTCGAGCGCAAGCGCCACATTTCCTCCACCTGATTGTGGATCACCGCGTTGCGCGTGGCCGAAGCGATGAGCAGGTGGAAGGCGCGATCGGCTTCAGTGCTGACGCCGGGGAGGAGATTTTCCTCCGACATTTTCAGGACCAACCGGTCGAGTTCTTCCAGTTCGTCGTCGCGGATGTTGACTGCGGCCAGCGCCGCCGCTTCGCCTTCGACCAACAGGCGCGCCTCCATCAGTTCGAAGGCGGTGACGGTAAAGCCCGGCCGGTCCTGATCACCCGGCAGCGCGCGGACATAGGCACCAGACCCGATCCGCACTTCGATCAACCCCTGGACTTCCAGCGCGATCATCGCCTCACGTACGGCCGGACGGCTGACGCCGTGCATGACCGACAGCTCGCGCTCGGCCGGCAGGCGGTCGCCAATCGCATAGCGGCCGGTCGCCAGATCCTCGAACAATCGGCGTGCCAGCTTCTGATATAGCCGCTCGGTACCGTCCATCGGGACCGATCCACCGGCGCTTTTGCCTGTCTCAATCATTTTTCTACCCTCGCCTGAAAATAGGCCTTACCAATTTTGTTGAAATCGGCAAGAGTGACACTAACGGTAATTGCCAACTATGGCCACTGGTGAGGGAAGTATCTCATGAAAATTCAATCAGCGCGCGTCATCGTCACCTGTCCGGGGCGTAATTTCGTGACGCTCAAGATCGAAACCGACCAGGGTGTCTATGGCATTGGCGATGCGACGCTCAACGGGCGCGAACTGGCGGTCGTCTCCTATCTGGAGGACCATGTCATTCCCTGCCTGATCGGCATGGACCCCCGCCGAATCGAGGATATCTGGCAGTATCTCTATCGCGGTGCCTATTGGCGGCGCGGGCCGGTGACGATGCGCGCGGTGAGCGCGGTCGATACAGCGCTGTGGGACATCAAGGGCAAGATGGCGGGCATGCCGCTCTATGACCTGCTGGGCGGCAAGAGCCGGGACGGTATCATGGTCTATGGTCATGCCAATGGCAGCGACATTGAAGAAACGGTCGATGCCGTCGGCCAATATATCGACATGGGCTATAAGGCGATCCGCGCGCAGACGGGCGTTCCGGGCATCAAGGATGCCTATGGCGTCGGGCGCGGTAAGCTATTCTATGAGCCGGCCGATGCCGCGCTGCCCTCGGTTACGGGATGGGATACGCGCAAGGCGCTCAATCATGTGCCCAAGCTGTTCGACAAGTTGCGCGCCACTTATGGCTTCGATCATCATCTGCTGCATGATGGGCATCATCGCTATACGCCACAGGAAGCCGCCAATCTGGGCAAGATGCTGGAGCCTTATCAGCTATTCTGGCTGGAAGATTGCACGCCTGCGGAAAATCAGGAAGCGTTCAAGCTGGTGCGCCAGCATACGGTGACGCCGCTGGCCGTCGGCGAGATTTTCAACACGATCTGGGATTGCAAGGATCTGATCCAGAACCAGCTGATCGATTATATCCGCTGCACGGTGGTCGGCGCAGGCGGTGTCACGCATCTGCGCCGAATCGCTGATCTGGCCGCCCTATATCAGGTGCGGACCGGAAGCCATGGCGCGACCGACCTGTCGCCGGTGACGATGGGTACGGCGCTGCATTTCGACACATGGGTGCCCAATTTCGGCATTCAGGAATATATGCGCCATACGCCCGAAACCGACGCCGTATTCCCGCATGATTACCGGTTCGAAGCGGGCGAAATGTTCGTTGGCGATACGCCGGGCCATGGCGTCGATATCGACGAAAAGCTGGCAGCGAAATATCCCTATAAGCCCGCCTATCTTCCGGTGGCGCGCCTGGCCGACGGAACCATGTGGAACTGGTAAGGCCGGTCACTATAGTCGGAATATGACCGCGTAAGAAAAAGGGCGCTGGAATTGGCTTATTCCAGCGCCCTTTTCTGTGCTTTCGTCGCCTGGGTGTCAGGCCGGAAGCGGAATGGCGGAGGGCTTTTTACGAAGCAGGGTCCATAGGATGGCGGCACCCGCAATATCGAACAGAGCGAGGCAAGCGAACAGCGGATCATAGCCGATCGTGTCAGCCAAAGCGCCGATCACGAGCGAGAAGCTCAAGCCGCCGATCCAGGCCGCCGAGCCCGCCATGCCGGTCGCCGTGGCGACGACGCGGCGGTCGAACAGGTCCGCCGACAGCGTGAGCAGCGCGCCCGACAGCATCTGATGCGCGAAGCCGCCGACGCAGAAGAGCGCGATGGCCATGGCCGGACTGCCAGCTAGACCGATACAGCCCGGCCCGATCATGCAAAGTGCGCCGGTGGTCATCACGATCTTGCGCGATGTCAGCAGCGACACGTTGAACCGCCGCATGAGCCAGGGCGCATAATAGCCGCCGATGATCGACCCAGCGTCGGCGGCGAGAAAGGGCAGCCAGGCGAAAGCGGCAATGCCCTTGAGGTCCATGCCGCGCGCTTCAACCAAATAGAGGGGAATGAAGAAGCTGAATGTTTGCCATGCCGGTTCAGCGAGAAAGCGCGGAATGGCGATGCTCCAGAAATCGCGGCGTACGATCAGTACGCGCCAGCCGAGCGGCGTATCCCCCGCTGCGGCATCGGATGCCGCCTCTTCGGCCGCGCGCCCGCCCAAAATATGCTCGCGCTCGCTTGCGCTCAGGCGAGGATGATCTTCCGGGTTGCGATAGCCGAAATACCATAGGGCCGCCCACAGGAAGCCGACGCTGCCCGTGACGATGAAGGCGGATTGCCACCCCCAGACAGCGATGCAGAAGACGACGACCGGCGGTGCGATCATGGCACCGAGCGATGATCCGATGTTGAACCAGCCGGTGGCGACCGTGCGTTCGACCGGGGGAAACCACTCGCCCACCACCTTGATCCCGGCGGGGATCGCCGCCGCTTCGGTCAGGCCAAGCAGCCCTCGGAAAACCGCGAAGCTGGGCCAGCCGGTTGCAAAGGCATGGCAGCAGTTGGCCGCCGACCATCCGAGCGCGAACAAGGCGAAGCCAAGCCGCACCCCCATCCAGTCGAGCGCCAACCCGGCCAAGGGTTGGGACACGGTATAGGCTGCCTGGAAGGCGGCGACGACCCAGCTATATTGCTGGGTGCTCATGTCGAACGTGGCCTTGAGGGTCGGGGCAGCGACCGACAGGGAGGAGCGGGCAAGATAATTAAGGACCGTGCCCAATGTGACCAGACTGATGATCCACCATCTCAGTCGCCCGATCCTCTGTGTGGTCATCGTCAGAACCTTCAAAAAAAATGGCCGGGCCTTGAATGCCCGGCCATTAGGGGGAGATGAAGAAAGCTAAGGCAACGTGTGCCTAGGCTTAATATTTGGCGGCGAGCCGGACCCCGAAATAGCGGGCGGAGTCACGTACGCGCAGGCCGATGATATTCGTCACCGGCGATGGGTTGGGATAAGGATTATTAGCGAAGCTGCCCGCGTCGTTGCGGATCGTGCCGAAATAATGGCGGTCGAACAGATTACGCACCAGGAAGGTGATGCTGTATTTCTGATCAGTCTTTTCCTCAAACCCGATGCTCATATTGGCGATACCATAAGCCCCCTGTCGCGTGGCCGGGTCATTGGACAATGCGAAGAATGTTGCGCTTTGCCATGTGTAATTGGCGTTGGCCTTCAGATCGACCGGCAGGTTGCCCAAGGGCAGATTGACGTCCGCGCCGACATTGAATTTCCATTCGGGCGAATTGGCCAGCCGTGAGCCGGACAGATCCTGCGCGCGCCCACCAATGGCATTGGGCAGGCAGCCCTGCGCCGCGGTCTGGCCGAAATAGCATTCGCCATTGGGATAGGATTTCACCTTGGCATCGACATAGGCGACGCTGCCGTTCAGGTTCAGCCAATCGCTGGCGCGCGCCGTCATTTCCGCTTCCACGCCGCGCGTGCGCAACGAACCGACATTGGCCAGAATGAACGAACCGCCCAGGCCCGGCTCCAGCGTTTGCGACTGGAAATTGCTGTAGTCGGTCCAGAAGCCGGTGAGGTTGAGCGTCACGCGCCGATCGAGGAAGCTGCTGCGCAGGCCAACTTCATAGGCGTCCGCCGTTTCCGGCTGGATCGGCCGACTGGCCGGGTGGGTCGGGCGCACGAAGGACGAGGTCAGATCATAGCCCTGCCCCTTATAGCCGCGCGAGTAGGTGGCAAAGGCCATCACGTCGTCGGCTATATCCTGCTGGATGCCGAACCTGCCCGTGACGACCGTATCGGACGTGCTGCCACCCGTTGCGAACGGGGGATTGCCGCCGTTGCTGTTGAAGCGCTGATAGCGGAACGAGATGTCTTCCTTGTTCCAGCGCAGGCCCGCGATCAGCTTCGTGCCCAGCATGATTTCCCAGTCCGCCTGGCCGAAAACGGCGACGGCCTCGGACGTCGTGCGACCCGCCCAATTGGCATTGGCGATCGGACCGGGGCGCACGAAGGTGCGCTGGTTGTTGTTGCGGGAATAATAAGTGCCGACGACATATTGCAGCGGGTTGCCCGAAGGCGATGTCAGCCGCAGTTCGTGGCTGAGCGTATCACCCTTGAAATCACCACCCTGGGTCAGACCGTTGGGCTGACCGAAGCCTGGGCCGAATGCACCGTCAAAGTCGGACAGATCCTGCGAATTATAATGCGACATGGCGAAGATTTGCGTGAGCGTATGGCGGCCGAGCGCAACGTTCATGGCCAGCGAGCCGCCATAGCTTTCCGAATCCGCCGTCTGGAACGGATCGATACGCACCGCGAAATTATCCTTGCCGGGCGTGATCCCTGCCAGGCTGACCGACGAGGGCGTGCCGAAGGAGGAGGTTACGCCAGGCGTGCGTTCGATCGTGACGAAGGAGCAGCAGTCGGTGCGGGTCTTGTTATAATAGCCGATCAGCGTGGCGTCGAAATCGGATGACGGCTCGAAGTGCAGCTTGGCCCGGATATTCTCGCTATCGCGGCCGTTGATCATCGTGTCGGTCTGCAATTCGCGGACATTGCCGTCGAAGCGGCCGACCGATCCGTTGATACGGAAACCCAGCGTGCTGGTTATCGGGCCGGAAATGCTGGCCGAATAGCGCTGTTCGTCGTCATCGGTCACCAAAATTTCAGCGCTACCAGTGAAGGTCTTTGACGGTGCCTTGGTGGTGATGCTGATGACGCCGGCCGAGGCCGACTTGCCGAACAAGGTGCTTTGCGGGCCGCGCAGCACTTCGACGCGCTCGATATCGTCGAGGTCGTTGAAGCCTTGACCCGGCAGTCCGTTGGCGACGCCATCGACCATGACCAGAACGCTCTGTTCGATGCCGACCGAAAAGGCCGACGTGCCGACGCCGCGCAGGACGATCACGTTGTTGTTCAGATCGCCGCCCTGGGTGATCGTCAAACTGGGCGATAGCTTCGTGAGATCCTGCAGCTGGCTGCCGCCGACACTGGCCAACTGATCGGCGCTGACGACCGTGATCGCGACCGGCACGTCCTGAACATTTTGTTCGCGCTTCTGCGCGGTGACGATGATGGCCGCTTCGCCGCTATCGGCCCCCTGCATCGCGGGAGCCGCGTCCTGGGCGATAGCTGGCGTGGCCATGGCGATCGCCGTGCCTGCCAAAAGGATTGATAAATGACGCATATTGTCCCCTCCCGATTCTATGATCGTAATCTGTGACGATCGTAATCTGTGACCGATTTTTTAATACTGGTAAGGCCGATTTACGATCCTAATCATCTGCCTGTCAATCGATTTCACACTTATCTTGGCGCGCGCCCCGTTTCAGGGACGATCGTGATCGCGGAAACCACTGCATCGCCCCCTGCGGCGGTGAATTGCAGGGTTAGCTTGCCTTCGCTTACCCGTACGGGGAAGGTCCGCGTGACCGCCTTCAAAGCGCCGCCAGCAGCCTTTGCCGGGTTGAAGCCAGATAGCGCGATTCGGCCATTTGCGGCCACATTGAAGCTACGCGTCGCTGCTTTTTCAGCATCAGGTTCGAACATCTGGAGCGTAACCGACCAGCGCCCATTGGGCAAAGGCAGCGCGTAGGTGAAGCTGCCTTCCCGATAGGAAGCATAGAGTTCGGGGTCGCTGGTACCGACGACATTGCTCTGTGCCACCTTCCCGCGCGCACCCATCCGCAGCTCGGTGACCGTACCACCGATAAAGAAGGTGTCCGAACCATAGCGTGCGCCATCTACAGTGGTAAGACCAGTCAGGCTTCCCACCCGGATACGCAAGCCGTCGGCGGCATCCGGTGCTTTCCAGCTTACCGTGTCCGACAGGGACTTGCCATTAGCGAACGCAGTGGCAGTCACGGCGTTTTCGCCCGGTTTGAGCGCGATTCCCGGCCAGACGCAGATATGGTCGGGACAGGCGACCTTGCCGACATCGCGCCCATTGACCTTCAGACTGGCGGTAGCGGCATTGCTGTAGGCGCGCACATCCATCACCGGATAGGCGCGATCGACGTAGCGCCGCCCAGTCAGATGCAGGACGGGCTCCTTGGACCAACTGGCCTTGTAGAAATAAAAGGCGTCCTTACGAACGGTGCGATCATAGCTGACCAACCCCTTGTCGTTGAGGTCGATGGCCTCGCCCTCTTCGCGGCTGTTCGAGGCGAAATCGAACATGTTCCAGATCCAGGTAGCGGAGAGATAGTCCTGCTTTTTGAGGACTTTCCATGTCTCTTCATGGACCCAGGCCTGAAACGCTTCGGGATGGGGACGACCATTGGCATTGACTGGCCCGCCCAGCGGATTGTCGGTATGCTGGGTGAGCGCGCCCCCTGCCCCATATTCCGTCAGCGCAACCGCGCGGCCGGGATATTTGGCATGCAATGCCGCCAGCGCCGTCGCGGCGTCGCCGGGCTTGCCATAATACCAGCCGAAATAGCGGTTCAGCCCGACCATATCGGTCACGTCGTTGAGGACTTGCGCACCTGGCAGCGACAGGGACGAGCCTGTCGCTTCGCAACAATCTGCATAGGCCGTCGGGCGGCTGGGGTCTTCCGCTTGCGCCAGCGCATTCAGGTCGATCAGCATGTCGCGTGACTGGGCAGGTCGCCCCTTCCCGCCTTTGCGTAGCGCGTCGATCGCCGCGCCGATGTCGATTTCATTGCCGACCGACCAGATCATGATCGAGGGATGATTGTAATTCTGACGGATCAGTTCGCGCAATTGCTGCTGCGCATTGGCGATCAACGCGGATGACGGCGGGGCGTCGCCGAAAGCGGACTGGTGGACGAAGGGCAGTTCGGCCTTGACGACCATGCCCGTTTCGTCGGCCAGGCGGGTCCATTCCTGCGCATGTTGGTAATGGGCATGGCGAACGGTGTTGACGCCCATTTCCGCCATGATCGCCATGTCCTGTGCATGGTCTTCCGGGGTGAGCGCCCATCCCTTGCCCTGCCGGTCCTGATGGCGCGATGCGCCGTGCAGGCGGGTGGGCTTGCCGTTCAGGATGAAGCCCTTGTCGGGATCAAAGGCGAAGGTCCGCACGCCCAGCGGCTGTTCCACCCGGTCGACCACGCGACCGCGCTCGACCAGTTCCGACACGACCCGATAGAGATAGGGATTTTCACGTCCCTGCCACAATTTCGGCTGCGCGATCGTCAGCGAACGGCGCAGTTCCAGCGTGCCATTCGCGGTCAGTGCGGCGGGGGCGCTGTCCCGTGCGACGACCGCGCCCTCGGCATCCAGAATCTGCGTGTTGACGGTCAGTTTGCGTCGCCCCGGTCCGGCGTTGCGCAGCCGCGCGAGCAGCGCCACGCTCGCGGCGGCGTCCGTCACCTGCGGTGTGCTGAGATACAGGCCCGGCCCGCCATGATCGAGCGTATCAAACTGTGCGGCATCGACCGTGATCAAGGACACGCCGCGATAGAGGCCGCCATGGACGAAGAAATCTCCGCCGAGCGGTATGACGTCCGCCGTCGAACTGCCGGGCGCGGGCTTGCTGTTATCGGCTTTAACGACGATGCTATTCGATGCGCCCGCTCGCAATTGATCAGTGATGTCGAAACGGAAGGTCGAGAAGGCACCGGCATGGCCGCCGACACGCACGCCGTTCACCCATATTTCCGCGATCGCGCCGACGCCGTCGAACTGGATCAACTGGCGCTGGCCCTTGGCGCGCGATGGCGCGGTCAGGGCCAGGCGATACCAGCCGATGCCTTGTTCCAAATTGCTCTGTGCCGACCGGGTGAGCTGATATTCGCCCATGCGGTTCCATGTGTGGGGGAGGTCGATCCGTTCCCAGCTGCTATCGTCGAAGGTCGGGGCGGTAACGCCATCGGCATCGCCGCCGAAACGGAAACGCCATCCCGATGCGAGGGAGACGATCTGGCGGGGACCGGCGGCCTGTGCACCCGGTTGCGCCGTGGCCGATGCGGGGACTGCGGCAGCGGGGGCGGTTGCCAGCGCCATTGCCGCCATGCTGACCAGACCGAGAAAATTGATTTTCGATACGCGCATTTGACCTCTCCCAATTATTGGTAAGGCCAAATAGCATCAGCTGGTCCATGTCAACCATGGACCGCAGATCAGCGGTCGGATCGCGCCATTCCGGGCAGATAAATTGCGCCGCGTTAGAGCGAGCCGACTTTGATTTTCGAGCCGTCGATCAGTCGGTTCAGGCGAAACTGGGTGGGATCGACGCTTGGCCGGTCGTTGGCGATCAGTTCCGATGCAAGATAGCCGATGCCGGGGCCAACGCCGAAGCCATGGCCGGAGCATCCCGCTGAGAGATATAGCCCGCCGACCGGATCGACGGCCGAGATCACCGGCACCGCGTCGGGCGTGCAATCGATATAGGCACCCCAGGCATGATCGATCTCCAGGCCTGCCAGTTGCGGGAAGGTGCCGCGCACATTGTCCATGATCGCCTGGACCAGCCGTCGGTTGGGCACGGGGGCGGCGATGCGGTTGCCTTCGAAGAGGCGATCGTCGCGGCCGACCGTGGCCGACAACGATTCCGGGCCGGTGAGGAAGGACGCGCCGACCCCCAATTGCACGGCTTTGAGCCGCTGGATGAATTGCGGCATGAATTCGCGCGCAAAACCCAAGCCCTGAGGCGTCAGTTCCAGGGTGGCCCGGCCGCTGATCGCCATGGTGTAGCTGCCATCGAGGCGGCGGGTCATGGCGAGGTCCGGGCAATAGAGGACTTCGCCGACATTGACGGTCGGTTTAGTGCGCAGGGCCGTTTGCCGCACGCTGGCCTGCGGGAAGCGGATGCCGTGGCGGCGCAGGAAGGTCGAGGCCCAGGCACCGGCCGCGCACAATATAGCGTCGGTGCGGATCACGCCTTTCTCGGTATGGACGCCGGTGACCTGGCCGTTCGTGATGTCTAGGCCACGCGCGGCACATTGCTGGTGAATGGTCGCGCCGAGAGCGCGTGCGCCTTGCGCCAATATCGGCGCTGCCAAGGCGGGTTCGGCCTTGCCGTCTCGCACCGAATGAAGGCCACCCAACCATTTGCGGCGCGTCTGCGGAATGTGATCGGCCGCTTCCTTGGCGCTGAGCATATAGGTTTCGACGCCAAACTCGCGCGCGGTCGGGGTCCAGGCCTCCCAGCCTGCCAGCATCGCGGCGTCATCGGTGGTGTAGATAAGGCCGGTGCGGCGAAAGCCTAGATCCTGCCCGATCTCCGGCGCGAGGCTGTCCCAGAGGCGCATCGACAGCAAGGAGAGCGGCATTTCGCGCGGATCGCGATTTTGCAGGCGGCACCAGCCCCAGCTGCGGCTCGATTGTTCGCAGGCGATGTGACCTTTTTCGATCAGGGCGACCTTCAATCCGCGCTTTGCCAGATAATAGGTGGCCGCCGTACCGACGATGCCCCCACCCACCACGACGACATCGACCGCGTCGGGCAGATGGTCGTCACTGGCGACTTGTTGAACGAAGGGCAGCATCATCGGCTCCTGAAGGATCAGTCAGTTGTGGCGGGCAGGCTGGCGATCGCGTCGACCTCGACCAGATAGCCATAATGGAGTTCGGGCACGGGGACGACCGTGCGAGCAGGCTTGGCGTCGCCCAGCATATCGGCATAGACGGTGTTGAAGCGCGGCCAGTTGTCGACGCCGACGATATAGGCGGTGACCCGGCACAGGTCGGACGGCTCGGCCCCCGCCGCTTTCAGGATCGCCAGCATGTTGGCGATGGCTTGCCGCGCCTGCGTTTCGAATTCCATGTCGGACAGGGGTGCCTTGTCGGCCCGGATCGGTAGCTGACCCGAAATATAGAGCGTGTTCCCCGACCGGATCGCCTGCGCATAATGGCCGGCCGGAGCGGGGGCAGTGTCGGTCAGGATCGGTTGCGGTGTGTTGGTCATTACCATCCTCCAAAACGCTGCCATTGTGCCACGACCTGATCGTCGGTGCCGTGAACGACATGATAGCGGCGATGCTGCGCGCCGGTGGCGCAGGCATGGTTGGGCAGCACACGCACCCGGTCGCCGATCTTGAGGTCGGGCAAGGCCGCGCCAGAGCCAGGGCGGACCATGATGATGCCATGTTCCTGATTGGCGTCGGCCAGAATGAGATCATCATAGGCCGTGCCGCTGCTGTCGCAGACGACGCCATAGCCCTGATTGACCGCTTGTTTGGATGTGCCGCGATCCTGCGACATCGCCATCCAGCCCGCGTCGATCAATATCCAGCCCTTGTCGCGCTGATGCCCGATCACGGTCGCCAGCACGGAAAGCGCGATATCCTCGACGCGACATATGCCAACGCCTGTCATCACCAGATCGAAGAACATGAAGACGCCCGCGCGCACTTCGGTCACGCCAGTCAGGTCTTGCGCGTGGTGCGCCGTCGGGGAGGAACCCATGCTGACCACCGGACAGGGTAGGCCCGCGTCGCGCAGGATGGCGGCGGCATCGACAACGGCGCGGCGCTCCTCCTCGGCACAGCGGCGCAGCGCCTCTTCCCCGCGCGCGGCATAGCTGCCGCCCGCATGGGTCAGCACGCCGCGCAGTTCGCCGCCCTGGGTCAGCGCCTGCCCGATCGCGACCAGCCGGTCCCGGTCGGTCGGCAACACGCCGGAGCGATGGCCGTCGCAGTCGATTTCGATCAGCGCAGGAATGGCATCGCCCGCTTCGCGCGATGCGGCGGCCACGGCCTGCGCCTGTTCGACCGTGTCGAGGACGATAGCGAGGTCGATGCCCTGTTTGCGCAGGGCGATGACCTTGGCCAGTTTCCAAGGCGCGATCCCCACCGCATAGATGATGTCGCGGACACCGGCGGCGGCGAAAAATTCCGCTTCCTTGAGGGTCGAGACCGTCGCCGGTCCCTGCGGCGTGCTCATGACGCGGTGGGCGACCTCGATCGACTTAGCAGTCTTGAGATGCGGGCGCAGCGATACGCCCAAGGGCGCGAGCCGGTCGCGCAGGCGGGCGATGTTGCGGTCCATGCGGTCGGCGTCGAGGATGAGACAGGGCGTCTCCAGATCGGCGAGGCGCGCGGGCGCCGCTTCGTCCTGCGGCGGTTCCACGGTTTGGGCTATCGTCACGGTCGGTTCCTTGTTGGCATCATCATGTTTGTCATGGGAAATAGCCCAGTATCGCCTTGGTCTCCAAATATTCCTCCAGGCCGAACACGCCATATTCGCGGCCGTTACCCGACTGTTTATAGCCGCCAAAGGGGGCCATGCCGTCCCAGGCCGGATGGTTGATATGGACTTGCCCGGCGCGGATTTGCGCGGCGACGGCGCGGGCGCGGTCCAGGTCGCGCGACTGGACGTGCGCGCCGAGGCCGTAGACCGTGTCGTTGGCGATCCGCACCGCGTCGGCTTCGTTGGCATAGGGGATGAGGCAGAGGACGGGGCCGAAGATTTCCTCCTGCGCGATCCGCATGGCTGGGCTGACGTCGGAGAAGATGGTGGGCTTGACGAAAAAGCCCGTGTCCAGGCCATCGGGCCGCCCCGGACCGCCGCACACCAGCCGCGCCCCTTCGGTCATGCCGATGCGGATCATGGCCTGCACCTTGTCGAACTGGTTGCGATTGGCGACCGGGCCAAGGTCCGTGCTGTCCAAGGCGGGGTCGCCGACGACCAACGCAGCGGCGGCGGTGGCGGCGAGCGCTTCGACCTGCGCCAGTCTTTCGGTCGGCACCAGCATCCGGGTGGGAGCGCTGCAGGATTGGCCGACATTGCGGAAGGCAGAGGCCACGCCCAACGGCACGACCCGATCGAAATCGGCATCGTCCAGCAGGATGTTGGGCGACTTTCCGCCCAGTTCCTGCGTCACCCGCTTGACCGTCGGGGCGGCGGCCTGCGCTACCAGTACGCCCGCACGGGTGGAGCCGGTGATCGAGATCATGTCGATGCCCGGATGCGCGGCGAGCGTTGCGCCGACCTCTGTGCCGGTGCCACTGACGAGGTTGACGATGCCCGCCGGTGTCCCGGCGTCATGCATGATCTGTGCGAAGAGGTGCGCGCTGAAGGGCGATAATTCGCTGGGCTTCAGGATGACCGCGCAGCCAGCGGCGATGGCGGGCGCGACCTTGGCCGTGACCTGGTAGAGCGGCCAGTTCCAGGGCGTGATGAGGCCGCAGACGCCGATCGCTTCGCGCAGGATCGCGGTGCTGCCCTGCTGCCGGAGGAAGGCATAATCCTCCAGCACGGCGATCGCGGCGCGGACATGGGCGATGCCGAACGGCACCTGCGACGCGCGGGCGAAGCCGATCGCCGATCCCATTTCCAGGCAGATCGCCTGCGCCAAGAGTTCGAACCGCTCTTCCATCAGCGTCAATATCCGGCGGAGCAGGGCGATCCGTTCGGCGGGGGTGGTCTGGGAGAAGGCAGGGAAGGCGCGGCGGGCGGCGATGACGGCGGAGTCGACATCGGCCGCGCTGCCCTGAACGACCGACCCGATCTGTTGCTCGGTCACCGGGCTGATCACCGGGATGGCCGGGAGCGGTTTGACCGGATCGACCCAGCCCCCATCGATATAGAGCCGGTCGCAGGATGGGATGGTCATGAGCAAGGCTTTCTTCGATGAAACGGACAGCGACCCGTACATTGGTTTTGACATGCCATGGGTCGCAGAATATGCCGATTTCTGAAGTCTGCAATTAACATATTCTGTATTTATAGCTAAGATGGAACTTAATGCTTTCGACGGATGACCTTCGCTTTTTCCATATGATCGCCAGCGCGCCGTCGCTGGCCGAGGCGGCGCGCAGGTTGAATGTCACGCCACCTGCAGTCACGCAACGCTTGCGGGCGCTGGAGGAGCGGGTGGGGGTGAAGCTGATCGACCGGACATCGCGCGGTCTGCGCCTGACCGACGAAGGGGAGTTGATCGCGTCGGACGGGGCGGACATCATCAGCGCGATCGAACAATTGTCGGAACGGGTGGCAAGCCGCACCCGGCAGGTCAGCGGCCATCTGCGCGTAGCGGCCCCCTATGGTTTTGGCAGGCGGCATGTCGCGCCGGTTGTGCGCGACTTTGCCAAATTGCATCCCGCGATAACGGTGACGCTGGCGCTGTCCGACAGCCCGATCCGGCAGCTGGCCGATAATTGGGATATCGTCGTGCATATCGGGGCGTTGCCCGAAAGCGACCGCTTGGTCACGACGCTCGCCCCCAACAGCCGCATCCTGTGCGCCGCCCCGGATTATCTCGCCCGGCATCCCGCAGTCCAGACGCCGCAGGATCTGACGGCGCATCAATGCCTCGCGCTGCGCGAGAATGACGAGGATGTCACGCTCTGGCGCTTTGCCCATCCCAAACAGGGCAAGGTGACGGTGCGGATCAAGCCGGTCATGGCCAGCAATGATGGCGAGATCATCCGCGACTGGGCGCTGGCGGGGCTGGGCATCATTTTGCGGAGCGAGTGGGATGTCGCGCAGGATCTGGCGGCGGGGCGGTTGCAGGCGATCCTGCCGCGCTGGTCGCCGCCCGCCGCCGATGTGGTGGCGCTGCTCCACGCCCGGCAGGGACGCAGCGGGCGGACCAATGCCTTCCTGCAGGTACTGCGCGAGAGCCTGGCCGCGCCACTGTGGCGCAGGGATTTCACAGCGCTAGGATGAATCCTACGCAGCCTGCGAGGGTGGCGGCAACAAGGAGCATCTGAAGCCCGCGCCGAAAGCGGTGGCCATCGGTCACGACCAGGCTGACGACCAAGATCGTGACGAGCAGGCCCCAGAAGGCCGCGACCAGCGGCGCGTCATTGCCGATCCCTTGGCGCAGGACGAAGGTCAGCATCAGCGCCGCCGGGCTGCCCCAGACGATGGCGTCCCAGGCGCGGGTCAGGCGGGGATGGTCGAGGCCGCGCCGTCGCCGCTTGCCGAGCCAGATCGAGGTGCCGGTCGCGGTCATCGCGCATAGCGCAAGGCCGAACAGCGCATAGGCGATCTTGACCGGCAGGCCGCCATAATTGCCGAAGTGGAGATTATAGGCCGATGCCGCCGCCTGTTGCCCCAGCGCGCCGTCGGACAGGCCCGCCGTGCCATGATAGCCACCCTTGGCGTCGAACATATAATATTCGCCGAAGATGAGCCGGTTGGGATGGAGGCCGACGACCTGGACATGCTGCCCGGCGGTCAGCGGATCATGCAGGATCAGGTAGCTTGGATGCACATCGGGATGATGCGCCTGCATATAGCGCATGGGGGTCGCCATATCCGGGACGGGCGCAGATGCCTTGTCCGCTGCACCTTCGCCGCCGAAGATGGGGGCGTAGACGGCTGCCAGATCGCCCTTGTAGAAACTGCCGGCCAGGCCATAGCCAGTGACGACGGCCAGCCCGATCATCGCGCCGGTCAGCGCGATCATGATGGTGAAGGGCAGCGTCCATACGCCGAGCCGGTTGTGCCAGTCGGCAAGCCCCACACCGCCGCTACTGCGCGCGCGCAGGCGGAAGGCGTCGCGGAAGATGCGCGGATGGGCGATCACGCCGGAGATCGCCAGCGCCACGATCATGACGCCCAGGAGGCCGACGAGGATCATGCCCAGCGTCGAGGGCAGATGCAGCGTATAATGGAGCGACAGCAGATAGTCTGACCAGGCATTTTCCTCCGGCATGGCGATGCTACCATCGGAGGCGACATGCACCGCCTGATGATCGGTGGTGATGGTGGTGCGCGGCAGGTCTTGCGTCGGCAGATGGACGTAGAGATGGGTGGTGAGCGGCTTGCCCTTCTCGCTCGCCAGCACGGTTTCCACTGCGCGTTGCACCGACTGGGGTGAGACGGCGCGCATTTCTGGGGCGGTGGGCTGCTCGATGCGCTGCCATTCTGCGAAGAAGACGACGATCGTGCCGGTCAGGCAGACGAGATAGAGGAAGGCACCCGCCAACAGGCCGATGGCAGCATGGGCCGACAGCGCGTCGCGAACGGTCGCCTTGTCGAAGCCTTTGGTGCCCGCAATGTCGGCGTTGCTCATAGCATTGTTCCCCACAGGATGGACAGGCCGCCGACCAGAAGCGGCGCGCCCAGCATGAGCCATTGCGTGCGCCGCCGCTTTGCCAGCATCAGCAGCACGATCAGGATCGACCATAGCAAAGGCGTGAGGAACAGGGTGACGACATTCGCATTGGCCTCCCCTGCCCCGCTGGCGGATAGCCAGACGCGCGCAGCCAGCGCTAAGGCGAGCGATGCGACGAGGGCCAGCGGCACCGTGATCAGGAAGGTCAGCAGGCGGCGGCCGATATAGGATGGCTCGCCCGCGTCGGGCAAGATATGCGCGCGCCGCTGGGACGGCCGCGCCTTATCCCGCGGGGCGTTCCAGCCCGCGACGGCGAGGCAGGCGAAGGCGCAGAGCATCAACGACAGGCACGCCACCGACACGCCCCACGCACCATGGCCCGCCCCGGCCGCGATCAGGCCCAGGACCAGCAGCGCCCATGCTGCACCCAGCAGCGGTATGGACCGCCCCTGCAACCGCCAGGCGTGACGGAGCAACAGCACTGCCGCCACCGTCATCGCCGATCCTGCCCAGACCCAAGCCATCAGAAGGCGTAGGTCAGCGTGCCGAAGACATTGCGATCCGCCCCGATGAAGCAGTCACCGCGCGACAGGCAGGCCGCATAATGTTTCTTGTTGAACAGGTTGGTCGCATTGATCGACATGCGCCATTGCCGCCAGTTCACTTCCGCCAAGGCATCGACCAGCGTGTAGGACGGGGTGCGCACGACACCGCCGGACCAGTTTTCGCCGACATAGCGGACGCCGGTGCCGAGCCGCAGCGACTTGTCGTCATCCATGCGGAACGTCTTGGTGGCCCAGGCGGACGCGCCATATTTGGGCACATTGTCGAGCTGTTGCTGCCCCTCGCTCTCGTTCAGATAGGCTTTGTTGTAGCTGAAATTGGCGATGATCTCATAATCGCCAGGCAGTGAGCGGCGGCCTTCGATCTCGAACCCCTTCGACGTGGCCTTGCCTGCCTGCACCGAGACGGTTGGCGACAGGTTGATGACGCGGTTGCTCTGCCGGATATGATAGGCGGTCGCGGTCAGCAGGGTGCGGTCGTCGGGGTGGAGCTTGACGCCGACCTCATATTGGCGGCCGCGTTCGGGCTTCCAGGGCGTGCCGTCATTGGCGCTGCCGGAAATGGGGTTGAAGGATTCGGTGTAGCTGAAAAAGGGCGAGAAGCCGGTCACGACTTCGGCGATGATGCCCGCGCGGAAGGAGGTGGCGTTCGCCGTTTCCTTGGTGCGGCTGTTGGTTGCGGGATCGAGGCTCTTGGTTTCGACATGGTCGCGCCGTCCGCCCAGCACGATCGAGACGCGATCCCACAGGCGGATCTGGTCCTGCACATAGAAGCCGAGTTGGGCCTGGGTCACATTGCTGTTGGTGCCGTAGAGATAGCCCGCATCGCCCGGCTGCGGAATGCCGCCGCCATAGTCGGACAGGGACGCATAATCGATGTCGTAAATGTCGATCGTTTCAAACGCGGCCCCGCCCAATTTGCGCACCCGGTTCCAGCTATAGTCGACGCCCGCGAGCAGGATATGTTCGATCGCGTCGCCGGTGTTGAAGTCGATCCGCACATTATTGTCGGTCGAAAAGACATCGGTGCTGGCATAGCTGCCATCGGCATAGAGGCCGATCACGCGCTGCGCGGAGTCGAGATAGGGATTGGCGGGATTGCTGTAGCTGTTGGGATAATGGGTGAAATAGGTGAGATCGGAATCGATCACCCGCGCCTTGAGGTTCAGGCGGACATTGTCGTTGAAGCGATGTTCCAGCAGAGCCGTGCCCTGCAGGGTACGGCCGTCATAGCGATCCCAACCGGGCTTGCCGATGAAAGTATTGTTGGGCAGTTGGCCATTGGGGTTGGGCGCGAGCGTGCCGACGATCGGCAGGAACTGCGAGATCGAGCCGCCATCATCTTCCTGATAGAGGCCGAGCAGCGTCAGTTCGGTCTGTTCGCCGAGCTTGAAGCGCAGCGAGGGGGCGAGCATCACGCGGTCGTCGGAGACATGATCGACCTGCGTATCGGCATCGCGGACCCGCGCGACCAGCCGCGCGGCGATGCCGTCGGTCAGCGATCCCGTGACGTCGCCCAATATCTCCTTGCGGTCGAACGAGCCATAGCGGACCGACATTTCGCCATGCGTTTCATAATCGGGCCGCTTTGATACGGTGTTGATGAGGCCGCCGATCGAGCCTGACCCGAACAGCACGGAGGCCGGGCCGCGCACGACTTCGACTTGCGAGAAATTATAGGGGTCGGACCGGATATTGGCGAAATAGCTGAACAGGTCGCGCATACCATCGCGGAACTGGAGCGGGGAAATGCCGCGAATGAATGCTCCGTCCTCGCGGCCGTCCGCGCCATAGGGGTTGGCGACCACGCCCGACACATAGCGCAGCGTGTCGGCGATCGAGATCGCGCCTTGCGCCTGATAGGTTTCGGCGTTGATGATGCTGATCGGCTGGGGCGTTTCGATAAGGGGCACGTCGGTTTTCGTGCCCGCGCCGCTCGACTGGCCAGCGACCGCGGTGACGACGATGCTGGACTGGTCCGCGCCCTCCGCAGCGTCCGGTGCCTGCGCGAAGGATGGCGTGACGGTCATGGCGGTGCAGAGGCACAGCGCGAGCTTTGCGGCCTTCATAAAATCCCTTTTATGCAAATAGTGGGCGTAGGACTACCCTGTCGGGCCGCTACTAATGCGAACCACTATCATTCGCAAGTCTCTTTTGCCCTATCGCGATATGCCGATCTTGGGCACACAGACATAGGTAAGCGAAGCTGGCAAGCGGGCTATGCGCCTGCTATGTGAGCGTTACCACGCATCGGAACAGATGCCGTATGATGGAGGGAGCCTATGAAGAGAAAAGCTGCAACCTGGTTGACGGGTCTCACTCCCCTATTGATGGCAGCGCCGGTTGGCGCGCAGAGTCGGCCCGCCGTTCCGCTGACCCCGCAAATCGACAATAGCCGTCCCGACTGGGAAAATCCGGCGGTCTTCGAACGCGGCAAGGAGCCTGCGCGCGCCACCGGTTTCCCGTTTGAGGACAGCGCGCGCGCACTGGCGGGGGATCGCACGGCATCGCGCCGTTTCCTGTCGCTCAATGGCCAGTGGCAGTTTCATTTCTCGCCCAATGTCGATGGGGCACCGTCGGATTTCTTCCGCGATGATTTTGATGCGTCGGGATGGAAGAGCATAAGCGTGCCGGCCGACTGGCAGGCGGAAGGCTATGACCAGGCACGCTACAATAATATCACCTACCCCTTCCCCGCGAACCGGCCGCTGATCCCGCATGATCGCAATCCGGTGGGGTCGTATCGCCGCGATGTCGATGTGCCGCCGGACTGGGCGGGCGAGGATGTGATATTGCACATCGGCGCTGCGGGTTCGGCCTATTATGTCTGGGTCAACGGACAGCAGGTCGGCTATAGCGAGGACAGCAAGCTGCCGTCCGAGTTCAACGTCTCGCGCTTCCTGCGCCCCGGCAAGAACAGCATCGCGATCCGCATCTATCGCTGGTCGGACGGTTCCTATCTGGAGGATCAGGATTTCTGGCGCGTATCGGGTATCGAGCGCGAAGTTTTCCTGATGGCGGCACCGAAGACGCGCATCCGCGATTTCGCGGTGCGGGCGGGATTGACGCAGGATTGGCGCGACGGGACGCTGGAGGTGGTGGCGAAGGTGCTGCCCGGCAGCGGGCCGATGACCATGCGCGCAACGGTGATGGATGGCGAGCAGACCTTGTCGCGCCGAACGGTCGCGGTCGTGTCGGGCACGGCTGAACAGACGGTGCGCGTTGCCGACCGGCTGCCGGGGGTGCGCGCCTGGTCGGCGGAAACGCCCAACCTCTACACGCTGCTGCTGGAGCTGTTGGACGACAAGGGTGCGGTGGTGCAGGCGACCGCCCAGCGCATCGGTTTTCGCGATGTCGCGATCCGCGATGGGCAATTGATGGTCAATGGACGCCCGATCATGATCCGCGGCGTTAACCGGCACGAGCATGACCCGGACACGTTCCACGTCATTTCGATGGCGTCGATGCGGCGCGACATGGAGATGATGAAGCGCAACAATGTCAACGCGGTACGCACGTCGCATTATCCCAACGACCCGCGCTGGTATGATCTGGCCGATGAATATGGCCTCTATGTCATGGACGAGGCGAATATCGAATCCCACGCCTATATGGAAATGGGCTGGAAGGGCGAAGCCGAGCGCAAACTTTATCAGATTGGCTATGATCCGGCTTGGGACGCTGCCCATGTCTCACGCGTGGTCAATATGATCGAGCGGGACAAGAATCATCCGTCGATCATCTTCTGGTCGCTGGGCAATGAGGCGGGGATCGGCCCGGCGTTCGAAAAGGCGGCGGCGGAAGCGCGGCGACGCGACCCGACGCGGCTGATCAACTATCTGGGCTGGGGCACGCTGAGCGAACCGAAGCCCAATGCCTATGCCGATATCTTTGCGCCGATGTATTATAGCGTCGACCAGACGATCGCCTATGCCCGTGACCCGCGTTTCACCCAGCCGCTGATCCAGTGCGAATATGCGCATATGCAGGGCAATAGCGGGGGTAATATGGCCGACTATTGGGAGGCCATCTACGCCCATCGCAAATTGCAGGGCGGCTTCGTGTGGGACTGGGTGGATCAGTCGATGCATGCGCGCGACGAGAAGGGCGAGCCGTTTTGGGGCACGGGCGGGATTTATGGTCCCAATCCGGGGGGCGACATCGAATTTGGTGATGGGCTGATCCAGCCCGACCGCACGCCCAATCCGCATCTGTTCGAACTGCATAAAGTCTATCAGCCGATCGCCTTCCGTGCTGATGACCTGGGCAGCGGACGGTTCACAGTGATCAATCGCCATGATTTCCGCAACCTGGCCGATTTCGATCTGGGCTGGATATTGCTGGAAGACGGGATCGAGGTGGCGCGTGGGGCTATCCCCTCCCCCGCTGTCGCCGCGCGATCGGAGGCCACGATTACCGCTGCCTTGCCACAGACCCGCAAGGCTGGTGGCGAATATGTCGTGACGTTGACCGCGCGCGCGCGTGGCGGCGCGGTGCCGCTGGTCCCGGCGGGGCATTTGGTCGCCTGGGACCAGTTCGTCGTGCCGGGCGCCGTGATGGCGCAAGCGCCAGATGGTGGCGGGCCGGTCAGCATCACCGATGACCAGGCCAGTATTGTCCTGGCGGCGGCGGGGTCTGAGCTGAGGATCGACCGCGCGACCGGGCTGATCGGCTATCGCAAGGACGGCCGCGCCATCTTGTCTGGCGGCGCGCCGCATTTCTATCGCGCGCTCATCGACAATGACATTGGCACCGGCGTCGCGCGCACCCATGCGATGTGGAAGACGGCGTCGGAGAAGCGCAGCGTCGAAGCGGTGACGGTGAACCAGGCGGACAAAAGCGCCGTCGCCGTCAGCGTCCGGTTCAACGTCGGCGATGGCGTGGCGCGGTTCGAGAACCGCTATGTCCTGCGCAGCGATGGTAAGGTGGCGGTGGAGGCGCAGTTCACGCCGTTGCAGACGGACCTGCCCGATCCGCTGCGCATCGGCCTCGCCTATAGCATGCCCTCTGCATTCAAGAGCGTCGAATGGTATGGCAAGGGGCCGCATGAAAGCTATGCCGACCGCCAGACCGGCGCGGCGCTGGGCCGCTGGACCGGCGCAATCGCCGATCAGCACCATGATTATATGCGGCCGCAGGAGACCGGCAATAAGGTCGGGGTGCGCTGGATGAAGGTTAGCGGCGCGACCATGCCGTCCCTGACCGTGAAGGGCATGGAGCCGCTGTCCGCCAATGTACTGGCCTTTCCTTATGACGACCTGGCGCGACGTCCGCCCGGCACCTGGCGCAGCAGCGATATCAAGCCACATGGCAACGTCACGCTGTTGATCGACAAGGTGCAAAGCGGGGTCGGGGGCACTGATAGCTGGAGCGCGCTTGGTCGCCCGCTGGAGCAATATCGCATTCCAGTGACGCCGCACCGCTATGGCTTTACGCTATCGGTCGATGCGGAAGGGGCGGCGACGACGGGCGCGCTGCCCGCCGCCGCAACGGACATGCCGATCCGCTTCTAACGCAAAAGGGGCGCGCTGCCTGTCGGTAGCGCGCCCCCATTTGGTTTCGCGTCAGCCGTCTCGCTCGGCATAATGGAAATAGTCGAAGTCGGCGACGGCCCCTGTGCCCGCCATGTCCTGACAGGCTATGCCGACGAAGGTGCCGGTGAAGTTGGGCAAATAGGGCAAGGTCGCTTCGTCGGACAGGATGCTCGCGTCGCGATCGCCGGGAACTTCGTGCCAAGCCTCTTCATCGGCCATGCGGTAAGAGAAGCGCATTGTTTCATGATCCACGTCCAGCCGCAGGCAGACAGGGCCGCGCGTAATCGGGATGGCGGGCGAGGTGACACTGGGGCGGGCCTCGTCGGGCACGACCGACAATATCTGGATCACCGGTTGCCCCGCATCGTCGGCGGTGATGTGCAGATAGTGGAATTTCGTGCTGTTATAATAATGGATCAGACCGGCTGACTGCTGGAAATTGGCGGGACGGAAATCGACCAACGTTTCCGCGCTGAAGCGCCATTCGCACTGGCGTCGCGCCACCAGCGCCTGGGTGAAATGGCTGCCCACGGACTCGCGCCCGAACAGGCGCAGATGGCCCGGCCGTTCGGTCAGCGAGAAGATGTGGTCAGGGTAAGGGGTGCGCAGCCATTGGAAGTCTGGCGGCAGGTTGGGATCGTCGAAATCCGCGCGATCGTCTGTCGGTTTGCGCGCGACACTGTCGCTGCCGACCGACGCCATCGGGCGGCCCGATCCGTCGATGGTGCGCAGCCAGCCATCCTCGCCCCAGCACATCGGCTGGATCGCTGTTTCCCGGCCCAATATGCAGCGATCGGAAGCAGGCAGCGGGCGGCCGCAGAGATAGACGAGCCAGGGATCGCCGTTCGCCGTTTCCACCAGGTCGCCATGGCCAGCGCGAGCAAGCGGCCCATCGGGCTGATCGCGCGCCGTCAGCACTGGCCCATCGGGATGCAGGTCATAGGGGCCAAAGAGCGACCGCGACCGCGCCATCACGACGGCATGATTGCGCTCCGTCCCGCCCTCGGCCACCAATATGTGATAATAGCCGTCGCGCTTGTAGAGATGCGGCCCTTCGGTGAAGCCCAGCGGGCTGCCAGCGAAGATGTTATGCCGCTCGCCCAGAAGGCGGCCGGTTTTGAGGCATATTTGCTGGATGACGATCCCGGCGAAGCGTTTGTGGCCGGGGCGATGATCCCACAACATGTTGAGCAGCCAACTACGGCCATCATCGTCGTGGAAGAGCGCGGGATCGAAGCCGCTGCTGTTCACATGGACGGGATCGGACCATTCGCCATCGATACGGTCGCACCATACCCAATAATTATGGAAGTCCCGCAGCGATACGTCCGTCCGGTCGGACCGGGTGGTGCGGCCATAGCGTTTGACGTCGGTATAGGTCAGGTGGAACCGGCCATCGGCATAGCTCAGGTCCGGTGCCCACACCCCGCAGGAATCGGGATTGCCCCGCATGTCGAGTTGCTCCGGGCGGCACAGCGGCCGGGCGACAAGCTGCCAATTGGCGAGGTCGCGGGAATGATAAATCTGCACGCCCGGATACCATTCGAAGGTCGAAGTGGCGACATAATAGTCGTCGCCGACCCGCACGATCGAGGGATCGGGATTGAAGCCCCGCAGGATAGGATTGGTAATCGAGATCATACCGGTTTTCGCACCAAGGTCCAAAGTATCGCGGCGCCGACAAGGTCCAGCAGCCCAAGGAGAATGAAGAAGGGGCCATAGCCGACCTGGTCGACCCAACTGCCGAGCAACAGGGTGAAGATCAGCACGCCGAGATTGGCCGCTGTGCCCGCGATGCCGGTGGCCGTCGCCACCTCATCCTGCGGGAACAGGTCGGCCGACATGGTGATGACGGTGACCGACAGGGTTTGATGGGCAAAGCCCGCAACACAGAGCAGGGCGATGGCCGCAACCGGGCTTTGCACGACGCCGACGAACATCATCGAACACATCAGCACCGCGCCGATGGTGAAGGCGCCCCGCCGTGCGTCGATCAGATGGACGCCCCGCCGCTGGAGCCAGGCGACCAGGGCTGGCCCCGCAAGACAGCCAAGGTCGGCGGCAAGGAAGGGTAGCCAGGCGAAGATCGCAATCTGCTGAATATCGAAATTGCGCACCTGCACCAGATAGAGCGGCATCCAGAGCGAGAGCATCCCCCATACCGGATCGGCGAGAAAGCGCGGGAGCGCGATGCCCCACATATCGCGACGGCGCAGCATCGTGCGCAGGTCCGGGCGCTTGCGCTTCTGCTGCAGCTCCGCTTCCTGGCCATCGAGGATCTTTGTGCGTTCTTCCGCAGTGATGGCCCGATGTCGTGCGGGCGTCTGATACCAGAATAGCCACAGGATGAGCCAGACGAGACCGAGGCCGCCAGCGACAAAGAAGGCCGCGCGCCAGCTATGGGTGAGCACCGCCCAGGCCACCAACGGCGGCGCGGCGACAGCACCCAGCGATGCGCCGATCTGGTAGAGCCCCCCTGCCGTCCCGCGTTCGCGAGCGGGGAACCATTGGGACACGACCTTCATGCCAGCGGGCTGCGCGCCGCCTTCGACCAGGCCGAGCGCGCCGCGGAGCGCGAGAAAGCCGAGCCAGCCCTGCACCAGCCCATGCGCCATGGTGATGAGCGACCAGATCAGCACGAAGAAGGTGAAGCCGTAGCGCAGGCCCGCAATGTCGAGGACATAGCCTGCCACCGGCTGAAACATGATGCCGATCTGGAATGCGCCGGTGATCCAGGAATATTGTTCGGACGTGATGCCCTGTTCACCCATGATCGTGGGCGCCGCCACCCCAAGGACGCTGCGCGTGAGATAATTGATGGTCATCGCGATCGCGAACAGACCGATGATGGTCCAACGGATATGCCGGAAATAGGTCAACAGACATGTCCTGCGTTAACGTTATCATAGCGATGTAGGCGAAGGCGGCCGGACGCGGCAAGCGCTAATGTGCAGGAGGCCACGCATCCGCCCCGATGGACGCCATCGTCTTTGTCTTGACGGGCCTGCCATCTCGCTAGAAATGGTGCGATTGGTTCGAAAGGATGATCTTGAAGCCTCCCCATCCTCAGCAGCGCAGCGCGACCGTGGTCGATGTCGCCAAGCGTGCAGGCGTGTCCGCGATGACCGTGTCGCGCGTTATCAACGGCAATGGTAAGGTGCGCGCCGAAACCCGTCTGGCGGTCAACGCCGCCATTGCGGAGCTGAACTATACGCCCAATGTCGCGGCCCGCGCGCTGGTGACGTCGCGCGAAGTGCGGATCGGCGTGATCTATTCCAATCCGAGCGCCGCTTTCATGCATGATTTCCTGATCGGCGTGTTCGAGGAAGCGTCGGTCATGGGCGCGCAATTGACGCTGCTGGGCGGGCAGGATGGTCGCCCGCCGCCGCCAGAAGCGATCCATCGGCTGATCGGATCCGGCGTTGGCGGCATCATCATCGCACCGCCGTTGGGGGAATCGCGCGTGGTGCGCGACCCCATCCACCTGGCGCAACTGCCGATGGCGGTCGTGGGTGGCTATGCGCGCGATGCGATCTGCGTGCGGATCGACGATCGGGCGGCAGCCTATGACATGACCAGACATCTGATCGGCCTTGGCCATCGTCGCATCGGTTTCATCATCGGCAATCCCGGCCAGTCCGCCAGCGAAGACCGGCTGGCAGGGTTCGACGCCGCCGTGCATGAGGCCGGGGGTATCGAGACAATATTGGTCCAAGGGGACTTCTCCTATACGTCCGGCTTGCTGGCGGGCGAGCAGTTGCTGGATATCGACCATCCGCCGACCGCCATCTTCGCGAGCAATGACGACATGGCCGCTGCGGTCGTCTCCGTCGCTCATCGCCGCCACCTGTCCGTGCCCGAAGACCTGACCGTGGTCGGCTTTGACGATACCACCGCCGCGGTGACGCTGTGGCCGCCGCTCACGACGATCCGCCAGCCCGTGCGCGAACTGGCGGCCGAAGCGTTGCGCCTTTTGACCCAGGAAATCAGCACCTCGCGCAAGGTGCGCCATCCCAAATGCCTGTTGGGCCATCAGCTTATCGAGCGGCAATCGACGGCCGCCATCGCGGGATAGACGATGGCGGCCGTTTCGATCGGCGGGTGCAGGGGGAGGTCGCACCGCCGACCGTATCGGTAAAGGTCAGAATTTGAAGCGCACACCGGCACGATACATGCGGCCCACGACATCATAGAGAGCGGGATTGGCGAAATAGGGCGAGCGTGCCGGGTCACGATCGAACAGATTGTCGACCTTGGCATAGGCGGTGATCGCAGGCGTCAGATTATAGGTGCCGCCTATGTCCATGTAAAAGGCGCCGGGCATGAAATTATTGTCGATCGTTGGATTATTGTTGGTCGACGCCGGGCAGCTGCCGGGCTGACATTCGACATATTGTTTGCCCAGCACGCCGTCGGAAAACCAGCGTTCCTGAACATAGATGGAGAAGGTGTCAGTGGCGTAGGTCTGGATCGCCAGCCACTTCCAGTCGGGCGTATTGCCCAGGTTCGCGCCCGCCGAGTCCAACGGAACCGAACCAAACAGGCCATTGTCGGTCACGAACTTGCGGATATGGGTCGCCAGTGCGCGCAACGTCAATGTGCCGTCCAGCCCCAGTGGCTGCTGCCACACATAGCTGGCTTCGATATCGATGCCCTCGGTCTTGATCGACGCCAGGTTGAAGGCCTGGACATTGATGAAGTTCGGCCCGTTCTGGTTGTTCAGATTGAACGCATTGCAAGCATCGGGCAGGATTTCGCGGAAGCAGAGATTGACGATGTCGCCAGCGCCCAGGCTGGAAATCACGTCGGTCAGGTTGATCTTGTAATAATCCACCGACAGGCTGACGCCGGGCAACCAGGGGGCATTGGCCAGCGCCACGCCAAAGGTCGTGTTGCGCGCGATTTCCGGTGTCAGGTCGGTATTGCCGATCTGATTCTGAATGGCGAGCACGTTGACGTTGCGGAAGGGGTCGAAGAAATTGGGCAAGGTGGTGGTGACGGGCGCTGCGAACAGTTCCGACAGGTTGGGCGCGCGCACATCGCGCGAGGCGACACCGCGTAGACGCAGCCCCTCAATCGGCAGATCCCAGGTGCCGCCGACCTTCCAGGCCCACACCGTTCCCGACGTGCTATAGTCCGTTACGCGTGCTGCGGCATTGATATTGGCACGGCCGACAGAGCTGCTGTCGAACAGCGGAAGGTCGACTTCGACAAAGGCTTCCTTGACGCTGTAGGCACCCTGGCCATTCTTGTAATTGCCCGCATACCAGTTGTTGCCATCGGTCAACAGCGCGGGATCGGCGGGATATTCGCTATTATTGGGCGACAGGTCGGACACGCCCGCACCATAGGGGTCGGCCGTGACCTTATAATATTCATGGCGATATTCCGCGCCGAACGCGACCGAAAGCGGTCCTGCCCAAAGGTCGAAGGGCGAGCCGGAGAAATTGAGACTGACCACATCCTGCGTCTGGCGGGTCCGCTGATAGGGACCGTTTTCGGGCATGATGTAGGACAGGGCTGCGGCCGATGGCGGTGCGCCGCCCAGGATGTTGAGGGGCACGCAGCCATTGGCTCTGGCGACCGGATCGGCGCAGACGATCGCGCCGTTCAGCGTCACCGCCTGAATCGCCTGGTTGAAGCGGCGGGACAGCATGATGTTGGTGACATCGACGTCGGTATAATTGGTGCCATGCTGATAATAGGCATCATAGGTCCAGTCCGACCCGGCAACCGGCACGCGACCCTTCGCGCCAGCGACGAAGCGATATTGGCGGCGGTCGGTATAGACCTGCGTATTGCCCAGCGCCGCATTGCTGGTGCCATAGGCGAAATTGGTGATGCCCGCCGTGGCGCACGCCTGCTGCACTGATGCCGGCACGAAGGGATTGCTGCATTCGATCGTCAGGTTGGGCCGGTTCATGCCCCCAACCGGCTGGTTGTTGGTTTTCACCTGCGCGATGTTGACGGTCCCGTAGATTTCATTGTCGGGGGCAAATTCGAAGCCCAGGCGGCCGTAGGTATTGAGCCGCTTGATGCTCGATTGCAGCGATCGACCGGCATCGACATTGCCCGACAGATCGCCGCCGATGCAGAAGCCGGGATAACAGCCATTGACCGCGCCCGATGCGTTGCCGGACGGCGTGCCGTTGGAACCATATTGGAACTGGAACGGATTGCCTGCCTGGTCGAAGGCGATGCCCTGCAACGGCCCCGCAGTGATCAGGCCATATTTAGTATAATTATAGGGCTGCGCATTATCGAGCAGCAGATATTGGGGCGATCCGTCGTTGAGCGCGTTGCGATTGATCAGCGTGGTCTGCTTGAACCAGTCACGGCCACCGGCCAGCCCGATGCCGAAATCACCGCCGCCGACGCCAGCCTCATCGCCATATTCGGCGCTGACGACGGCGCGCAGGCGGCCGTCGAGAAAGCTTTTGCCCGCCGCCAGTTGGACGAGATATTGCTCATTATCGCCATAGGTGGACACGCCGCCCTGGACGTTGCCCTTGAACCCTTCGAAGCGCGTGTCGGTGATGAAGTTCACGACCCCGCCCACAGCGTCCGAGCCATAGGAGGCCGAAGCGCCGCCATTGACGACATCGACCTGCTTGATGAGCAGTTGCGGGAAGAGGCTGACATCGGGAACGCCGGTGACATTGGCACCGACGACGCGCTGACCGTCCAAGAGCGTCAGGGTGCGGATCGGCCCCAGGCCACGCAGCGAGAAGGAGGACAGCCCCTGCTGGCCGCTCGACGTGCTGAACGTATTGACCGTGGAGCCGGTCGATCCCTGCAGCGAGGGCAATTGGGCGATGGTGGTGAAGATATTGGGCTGCGCATTTGCCTCAATCTGCTCAGTGCCGATCATGGTGGTGGGCGTGGGCGCATTGAAGCCGTTTGACGTGATGCGCGATCCGGTGACCACGATATCCTGGTTCGTCGGGGTGGGCGCGGCCGGTGCCGATTGCGGCGCTTCCGATTGCGTGGCGGCGGGCTGCGGAGCCTGCTGCGCCAGCGCCACGGATGGCAGGGCTAGATTCGATGCTATCGCTATCATAGAGCCGGTGGCCACATAGGCGCGCCGCCATTTCAGCCCATATTGTGCCGTCGTTTTCCGTATCATGTCCATCTCCCAGTCTTTGTATTTATTGGATATTTATAACTGAACCCGCGAAATCACCCTAAGCCTGCATTCGCGTGCCGAACGGCTGGAACAGTCAGATCATCCGCCCTGCCGAAAATCAGAATGGTAACGTTAACCCGATTTATTGTGACGGCCCGAAGCTGTCAACAATCTTATGGCAGACCACTGACATTTATGTCGGCCATTTCGCTTCGGGCAACTGCCAACGGCATCGCAGACAGCCGTGGGAAGAACGACAGGTTGTTAAAAAGACAGGATTTTTCCGACCGGCTTTTAGAAGCGGAACATGATTTCCGTTCCCACCATGCGGATGGGGCGGGCGGGGCCGGTCTGGCGCAGGAAGTCGCCAGCGCGGAACAGCGATGCCGAAGCGGAGACGGACAGGATCGTGCTGGCCTGCCAGTTGGCCGACAGTTCGACCTGATTGCCGATGTACCGGGATGCCCCCTGCCCTGCGGCGCGGATCAATTGGCCGGGGACATCATAAATGCCGTCCCCGCGACTGAAGCGCCAATAGGCGATTGCCGTCATTTCGACGGTGAGCCCACGACCCAGATCGACATCGATGCTGGGATGCAGGTTGAGGATATTGCGCGGGCCGATGAGCGTCAGTTCGCCGAAATATTTGCCCTTGGGAAACAGCGCGTTGAACGTACCCAGCCGGTTGTCCCTCGGGTCATCGTCGCCACTGGCGGCATTGGCGCGCAGGCGAAGGCGGGGTTTGAGCGGGGTTTCGGCAAACGCATAGCTGGTTTCGGTCGCAATCGACCAGGCTTTGATGGACTGCGAGCCGAACCGACCGCGCTGGAGCATCGCTTCCCAGTTCCAGCCCAGTGCCGCATGGGTGCCGAACAGCCTGACGCCATAGGTTTGCCGTCGTTCGCGCGCGATCATATTGGCATAGCGGGCGGCGGCGTCGCTGTAACGGAGGGCGTAAAGATCGACTTTCACGCCTGTCGCCAGGGGTGTGGTGACATAAAAGCCGTCAAGCTGTTTGGTCGGCGAACGGCGGTCATCAAAATTGCCGGACTGCACCGCGACGGGCTTTCCCTGGAAGGCTTCGATCCGGCTGTTGCCCCGCTCCAGCATCAGCCGGACGCCGTCGAAAGGCTGCGGGATGTTGGGGCCATAGCGCAAACCGACCAGCCGCTCCGATCCAAGCGCAATCAATTCGCGCCCAGCGCGCAGCGTCAGCGACGCTTGATCGCCGATGGGTAGCTGGATATCGGCAAAGCCTTGAAGCAGGTCCAGGCCGGTTTCATCCGCCGGTCCTGCTCCCGCGCCCACGCCTCTGGCATAGCCGCCAATCCCCTGGACGAAGACACGCACGGGGCCGGCATGCAGGTCGGCAAGGGGCATGACACGCAACCAGAGATAGCCATCGTCCGGAGCGGGCGGCGCGCCCCAAAGATTGTCGGCAAAGCCCTCATAGCGGACCCGCGCTTCCGCGCCCAAGGTCAGCGTGAAACGACCGTCTTCATCCAGCGGCCGGTCCAACGGCGCCCACCAGTCGGCGCGGCGGTCGGGGGTTCCGCGCAACGGCGTCCAGTCCTCGTCATAGCGCGGGTTGGTCTGCGCGACCTGTGCCTCGGCAACCGACGGCAGGCCTAGCAAAGCCGCCAGCAGCAGCGCCCGGATCATCGCGCGACGAGGTGGCGGACCAAAGGCGGCACGGCATCCACCTGAAATGCCCGCACCGCGTCCTGCTGCACCCGGTCGGCATTGGTCACCCGCTCATGCTGGCGCAGATGTTCGAGCCAGCTTTCGACGGTGAAGGTTTCAACCACCCGGCCGGGCTGCGCGACATCCTCATAGACGCCCCAATGGATCGCGCCATCGCGGCGACGGATGCGGCGCATGTCCTGCATCGCGGCGAAGAAGTCGGGCACCAGGACCGGGTCGATGCGATATTCGATCGTCACCAGCACGGGGCCGCGATCCTGCTCGATCACCGCTTCGATCATGGGCGCGGGCCAGTGGAGCGAGGGCGAAAGGTCGAACCGGGCCGCGCTGTCGAGCGGATAGCGCCAGGCGAGCAGCAGCGACGCGAGGACCAGCGCCGCGGCCGCCAGCATCAAGGTCGCCGGAACCCCGATTTGCCCCGCAATGCTACCCCACATCATAGCGCCAGCGGTCATCGACCCCTGAAAGACCAGCAGGTAGATGGCCAGCGCGCGCGCCTTCACCCAGCCCGGCGAGCGGGCCTGCGCCCCGCCGTTCAGCGCGGCCATCATCGCGATCCATGCGAAGCCGCCCGCCCCTACCGCCATCGCCGCCGCCAGGAAATTGCTCGACCAGGAAAGGCCCGCCATCGCCGCCGCCAGCAGCACGGATGCCGCTACCGTCGTGCGATTGGCCCCCAGGCGCGCGCGCAATCGGGGCATGAGGATCGCACCAGCGACCGCGCCCAGCCCCATGAAGGCCAGCAACCCGCCATAGCCCGCTGGTCCCAGCGCGAGGTCGCGCCGCGCGACAATCGGCAACAGCGCCCATAGGCCGCTCGCGAACAGGAAGAAGCCGACCGAACGGATCAGCACGACCTGCAATTCCGGCGCGCGCAGGGCGTAGCGCAGGCCGGCCCGCATCGCGCCGACAAAATGTTCGGCAGGCAGATGCCGCGTCGCACCCTCCCGACGCCAGCGGAGCATGACGATGATCACGCCCAGCACTGACACCGCATTGAGCGCGAAAACAGCGGCGCTCCCGGCGATGGCGATGATGAGGCCGCCCATGGCGGGGCCGATCGCACGGGCGATGTTGACGCCCAGGCTGTTGAGCGCGACTGCCTGTTGCAAGGCGGGGCCAGGCACCAGTTCGGGCACGATCGCCTGAAAGGTCGGGGCCGACAGCGCCGCCCCAACAGCAATCGCGGCGGTCAGCGTCAGCAGCACCCATGGCGTCGTGAGCCCGCTCGCGGTCGCGATCGCGAGGATGATGGTCGCGACCAGGCCGAACAGTTGCGCGCCGATCAGCAGCTTGCGTCGGTCCACGATATCGGCGAGCGCCCCGGCGGGGAGCGCGAAGAGAAACATGGGCAGGGTCGTCGCGGCTTGGACGAGCGCCACCATCAGCGGGTCGTTGGACAGCGACGTCATGAGCCAGCCCGCGCCGACATCATGCATCCATGTGCCGATGTTCGACACGATCGTCGCGATCCACAAAGCGCGAAAGACAGGACACGCGAGCGGCTTGTCGTCTGTGGCGGTCATTGGCCGCGCTCTCGTAGGATCGCGGCCATCATCAGCCCGCCGATCAGGCCGATATGCTCCAAGAAAGTCACCCGCTCATGAAAGCGCGCGACCGGATCAGCCATCTGCCAGAAGGGATGCGCGATTCCCGTCGCCAAGGCCGTGAACAGGCCGAGCGCACCGGCCCCCAGCCACGCCTGCCGCCCCATGATGATCAGCAGCGATGCGCCGATCTGGACCAGGATCGTCAGCGCCGCCACCCCGGCCGGGGGCTGCAACCCGAAATGTGCCGCTTCGGCCAGCGCGCCGTTCCAGTCGATCAGCTTGGCGATGCCGCTGGTCCAATAAGGCAGGGTCAGCAGAATGGCCGCGCCGGTCGCGAAACGGCGATCGGCCAGCAAGGCGGCGATGGGACGCGGGGCCATGACTTAAACCGCCCAGCAGCCGCAGCCGACCGCACCCCAGAAGCTCTGGACGTCAGCGGCGGGCACTTGCGCGCCAAGGGCAGCGGCATGGTCATGGCCATGGACGGCGCAGCCAGATGCGCAGCCGCAGGCCGAGGCCAGCTTAGCCGCCATGTCGTCACGGCGATAATGGCCGCCGAAGGTCGCGACCGGCGACCAGTCGGGCATAGCCTTGGGTGCGGTCGGTGCGAGTGGGCCGAACTCTCCTTCGCCATAGACGATTCTACCACCCAGCACCGTCAGCACGGATCGCAGCAGGGCGATGTCATCTTCCGGCACGCTGAAATAATCGTCCGACAGCAAGGCGAGATCGGCCAGTTGCCCGGCTTTGATCTGCCCCTTCTTGCCGACCTCGTTCGAGAACCATGTGTTCCTTTCCGTCCACAGCCGCAGCGCGGTTTCGCGGTCGAGCCGGTTGCGGACGGGATAGAGCCGCAAGCCCCCGACCGTCTTCGACGTCACCAGCCAGCTAAGCGATACCCAGGGGTTGTAGCTCGCGACGCGGGTCGCGTCCGTGCCGGCGCCGACCGGAATGCCCGCCGCCATCATCTTGGCGATCGGCGGCGTCGCTTCTGCCGCCTTGGCACCATAGCGTTCGACGAAATATTCGCCCTGGAAGGCCATGCGATGCTGCACCGCGATCCCGCCGCCCAAGGCCGCGACCCGGTCGATATTCCGGTCGCTGATCGTTTCGGCATGGTCGAAGAACCAGTTGAGGCCGGTGAGCGGAATATCCTTGTTCACCTTTTCGAACACATCGAGCGCGCGGCCGATCGTCTGGTCATAGGTCGCATGCAGCCGCCAGGGCCAGCGGCGCTCAGCGAGCAGGCGGATGACCGGCTCCAGGTCGCCCTCCATCTCCGGCGCCATATCGGGGCGGGCGACACGGAAATCCTCGAAATCGGCGGCGGAATAGACCAGCATCTCGCCCGCGCCATTGTGGCGATAGCTGTCGTCGCCATCGCCCGGCTTGATCTGAGTCGACCAGCTCGCGAAATCCTTCAGCTCTTCCTTGGGTTTTTGGGTGAAGAGATTATAGGCGATGCGCAGCGTCAGTTCGCCATCCTGATGCAGCTTCTCAACGATCGCATAATCGTCCGGGTAGTTTTGCGATCCCCCGCCCGCGTCGATGACGCTGGTGACGCCGAGCGAATTCAGCTCACGCATGAAATGCTTCGTGCTGTTGAGTTGATAGTCGGGCGGCAGCTTCGGTCCCTTGGCCAGCGTCGCATAGAGGATCATGGCATTGGGCTGGGCCAGCAGCAGGCCGGTCGGGTTGCCCTGCGCATCACGAACGATCTCGCCACCCGGCGGATTGGGCGTATCCCTGGTATAGCCCACGGCGCGCAACGCAGCCGCGTTCAGCAGCGCGCGGTCATAGAGATGCAGGATGAAAACGGGCGTGTCAGGCGCGGCCGCATTGATCTCCGATATGGTGGGCAGGCGTTTTTCGGCGAACTGATGTTCGGTAAAGCCGCCGACCACGCGCACCCATTGCGGTGGCGGCGTATTTTCAGCCTGCCGTTTGAGCATGGCCATGGCTTCGGACAGGCTCGGCACGCCTTCCCAGCGCAATTCCATATTATAATTGAGGCCACCCCGGATGACGTGAATATGGCTGTCAATCAGGCCGGGGATCAGGCGACGGCCCTGCGCGTCGATGACGGTGGCGTCCGGCCCGGCGGCGGCGCGGACATCCTGTTCGCGGCCCACGGCCAGGAATTTGCCGTCGCGGATAGCGACCGCTTCCGCCACCGGATTTTCGCGGTCCAGCGTCGTCACTTTCGCATTGATCAGGATCATGTCTTTGGCGGTCATGGCGAAACTCTCCGTGGCGGTCATCAGGGCGGTCGAGGCGGCACTGGCCAGCGCCTGTCGACGGGTGATCATGCGTCGCGCCCTGAATTGGCAGGCAATTTGCCCAGCACATGATGGGCGCAGTCGGTGGCGACGAAGCGGGTCAGTTCGGGTAGGCTGGCGAGGCGCTTGGCGATGGGGATCAGCTGCTCCCCCACCAATATCCCCGCCAACCCGACCAGCGCGATGAGCGGCGGGGCGGGAGAACGAACACCCAAGAGGCTGTAGACGATACCGACCAGCAGCCCGGCACCCAGCGCAAGACAATAGGCTTTCATGGCGTCGTTCTCCCGTTCTGGCGTCAGGCCTTGATGAAGGCGAGGATGTCGGCGTTCAGCACGTCGGCATTCACCGTGAGCATGCCGTGCGGATAGCCTTCGTAAAGTTTCAGCGTCGCGTCGGGCAGCAATTGCGCCTGCAGCACGGCCGCATTTTCATACGGCACGATCTGGTCATCATCGCCATGCAGGACGAGGGTCGGCACGGTGATCGCCTTGAGGTCATCGGTCTGGTCGGTTTCGGAAAAGGCCTTGATGCCCGCATAATGGGCAAGCGCGCTGCCCATCATCCCCTGCCGCCACCAATTGTCGATCACGGCGGGCAGCACGGTCGCCCCGTCGCGATTGAAGCCATAGAAAGGCCCGGCCGCGACATCGCGGAAAAATTGCGTGCGATTGGCGGCCAGCGCAGCGCGGAACCCATCGAACGTCGCGATCGGCAGGCCGCCGGGATAGCGATCGGTCGCCAGCATGATCGGCGGCACGGCGCTCACCAGCACCGCCTTGGCAACGCGCCCATTGGGCAGGCCATGGCGCGCGACATAGGCCGCCACTTCGCCGCCGCCAGTCGAATGGCCGATATGGACGGCGTTGCGCAGGTCGAGATGATCCGCGACCGCTGCCGCGTCGGCAGCATAATGCGCCATGTCATGGCCGAAATCGACCTGGGCGGAGCGTCCATGACCGCGACGGTCATGCGCGACGACGCGATAACCCTTGGCCAGGAAGAATAGCATTTGCGCGTCCCAGTCGTCCGACGAGAGCGGCCAGCCATGGTGGAACATGATCGGCTGGGCATCCTTGCTGCCCCAATCCTTGTAGAAGATATCGACGCCGTCCGTGGTGGTGATGAAACTGCTCATGGGAAATCTCCGGTGGAAGAAATTGGGTTAGAGCCATGACCGGATCGAGCGTGATCCGGTCAGGGTGCCGGTATCAGTGACCGCCTTCGGACGCGCCGAACATGGTCTTGGCATAGGTGATGCCGATGCCGTAGCCGCCGCCCCATTTGCGGGCGATGCCGGTCGTGAGATCATAGGTTTCGCCCCGCGCCCAGTCGCGCTGGAGTTCGAGCAGATATTGCAGCGCCGTGATTGGGCGGGCACCTGCCTGGATCATCCGCGCGACAGCACGCTCATGCGCTTCTTCAGAAATGTCGCCGCAGGCGTCGGTGATGACATAGACTTCAAATCCTTGCTCCAGCGCGGACAGGGCCGGGCCGACGATGCAGACGCTGGTCCACAGGCCCGCCAGCACGATCCGGCCTTTCCCAATGCGGTTGATCTCTTCGATCACGGCGGCATCTTCCCATGTGTTCATCGACGTGCGGTCGAGCATCGCCTGGCCCGGAAAGGGATCGGTAATCTCGGTGAACATCGGGCCGGAAAAGCTCTTTTCGGCAACCGTGGTCAGTATGGTGGGGACGTTGAACCCGGCTGCGGAACTGGCAACCAGCGCGGCATTGTTGCGCAGCAGTTCGGGCGCGATCGACTTGGTGGCGAAGGCCATTTGCGACTGGAAATCGATCAGCACGAGCGCATGATCGGATGGCGACAGCAAGGCGGTTGCCGGTGTGGCGGTTGCGGTAGGCATGGACAATATCCTTTCGACGAGGACAGGAATGGGGGGCAGCAATAGGCGCTTCCTGCAAGGCGATCGTCACGGCGACGATCGGCAGGGGCAATGATTACACCCGACGACCGCTTGTCCCCACACTGGCAAGGGGGAGAGGCGGCTCCCCCATTTGGGGGAGCGCGCGCTATGGCCACGCCCGACCCCATTCGATAGGTTGCGGCAAAGCGCACCCGGGGGACTATCTTTGCGCCATATCAGGTCATGCTTGCTGATTGCGGCAGCGCTGGTCGCGACGCCACTCGCCGCCACGGGCATCGAGGGATTCAAGCATAGCAGCTGGACGCCCGAACAAGGCGCGCCCAGCAATGTCGTCGGCATCGCCCAGACGCCCGACGGCTATCTGTGGATCGCGTCGGCCGAGGGCGTCTTCCGCTTCGATGGGTTGAGCTTTGAATCCATACCGGCCCCGCGCGAGGCGCGTTTCGCCAACGCGATCCCGACCTCTGTCTTTGCCGATCGGGATGGCCGCTTATGGGTGGGCTTCAATCAGAATGCTGGCGCAGCCGTCTATCGCGCCGGTCGCTTGCACGCCTTGTCCATGCCGTCTCCCCCGCCCTCCATCCTGAAATTCACCCAGACCGCCGACGGTGCCCTTTGGGCGTCCTGGGGCGGCCAGGGAGACAGGTTGTTTCGGTATCGTAATGATAATTGGCAGGTCATGGATCGGCGCTTGAACCTGCCGCCGGGCGAGATTGCGGCGATGGCCTCGACAGCGGATGGCAGCCTTTGGGTGACGCTGGGCAACAGTCGCGCGGATGGCACGCTCGCCCGGCTGTCGCCCGGTGCCGCCCGATTCCAGACAGAGGCCGACCGCATAGGCTTTACCATGCTCGCCCGCGCGCCCGACGGCGCGCTGTGGATTTCGGATCGCAATGCCACCCGCATGATACGCGATGCCAAAGGCGCGCCGCCCATTCGCCCGCGCCTGTTTCCGCCGGTCGCGGGCGCCGCCGTCCCTACCCTGGCCTTCGACCGGCGCGGCGGCATCTGGGGCACGACGCGCGGTGTGGGGCTGTTCCGGCTCGATCCGGCGACGGGCACGGGTGTCGAGCGGCTGGAAGTCGGCCGCATGCTCTCATCCGATGCCACGATCGATGCCTTCACCGATCGCGAAGGGAGCATCTGGGTCGCGACCGATGTCGGGCTGGATCGCTATCGACCCGCCGCCATAGCCCGGCTGTCAGCTATCCCGCCCGATGTGCAGGACGGCCTGAAACTGGCCCGCGCCAGCGACGGCACGGTCTTCGTCGCGGGAAGCCACACTCTTTATGCCCTCGCACCCGTCGGCCCCGCGCGGCGCATCGCCGATGGCCTGGGTCGCATCGCAACGCTCTGCCCGGCTTCCGACGGCGGCATATGGATCGCCCATGGCGGGTCGATGACACGATATGATGCCACCGGCTCATTGACGACCAGCTTCGCCCTGCCACCCGACCCCGTAGCCCCGACCAGTTGCGCGCAGGACCGGCGCGGACGGCTGTGGATCGATGGCGCGGGCACGATCTGGGTCGGCACGAAGGCACGCTGGCAGCGGGCCGCCGCTGATCTTCAGGGTGGCGGCGCGCTGGACATCGTCGCCGATCCCGATGGCAACGGGGTGCTGGTCAATACAGGCCATGCCGACCTGCTGAAGCTCGATGCCGTCACCAGCCGCGGCGTGCCTGGCCCGCCGCTCGCCATCGGCGCGCTCGCCGCCCTGTGGACAAGCGAGGATGGCGTCTATGCCAGTGGCGCAAAGGGCATAGCGCGCATTGCCGGTGGCCGGGTGCAGCGGATCGAGGCGACGAACAATCCCTGGCTCGTCGGCGTGCGCGGCATGGCGCTGGGCAGGGACGGTGCCGCCTGGTTCCTGGTACGCCTAGGCATTGTCCGGGTCGCTGTCCGCGATCTGGCACGGGGCTTTGCGGCGCCCACGACCGCCCTTCCCCATCGTCTGTTCGACAGCCATGATGGCTATGCGACGCGCGGCCAGGCGATCAGCTTCCGCACGCCGCAGGTTGCCGCGACCGGCGATGGCCGCCTTATCTTCGCGACTCGCGCTGGCCCGCTTCTGGTCGATCCGGCCGATGCGGTCCGCAGTACGCTGTCGCCACCGGTCAGCATCCGCAGCATTACAGCCGGATCGCTGGTCCGGCGCGATCCACCGGCCAGTCTGACGCTGCCAGCGGGCACGCACACGGTTCGGATCGGCTTTGCGGTCAACAGCCTCGCCGTGCCCAGCCGCAACCGGGCCTTTTATCGCCTCGAAGGTCAGAGCGGCGGGTGGACGGCGGCGGGCGGACGGCGCGAGGCGACCTATACCAATTTGGGACCGGGTCGCTACCGGTTCCAGGTGATCGCGGTCAGTGCCGATGGCGTCTGGAACCGCCGTGGCCAGACACTTGCGATCACTATTCCACCGACCTTCCTGCAAAGCTGGACCTTCAAGCTGCTCTGCATGGCGCTGGGCCTCGCTTTGCTGTGGGTGGCCTATCGCATCCGGCTGCGCTTTCTGGCGCGCGAAATCCGCTCGCGCCTGCTCGACCGGCTGCGCGAGCGGGAGCGGGTCGCGCGCGATATCCACGATACGCTGTTGCAATCGATCCAGGCGCTGATGCTGCGCTTTCAACTCGCGGCCGATGGCCTGCCTGCGGGGCATCCGGCGCGCGGGGCACTGGAGGAAGCGATGGACCGCGCCGATGATGTGATCGCCGAAGGGCGGGACCGGCTGAGCGACCTGCGCCGGACGGAGGGCCTGGAAGATCCCGAAGCGGCGCTGCGCGAGATTGCCGGGCATCAATTGGCGGGGACGGCGATCGCGATCACGATACGCTCTTCCGGCACGGTCCGGCCGATCGATGCCGTGGCCTGGGACGAACTCGCCAGCATCGCGGCCGAAGTCCTGTTCAACGCGGCGCGCCATGCCCATGCCTCCGCGATGGTCGCCGAAATCCAGTATCGCAGCACCGGCCTGACCTTGCGCATCACCGACGATGGCATCGGCATCCCGCCCCATATGGCCAAGGAGGGACGGCAGGGCCATTTCGGCATAGCGGGCATGCGCGAACGGGCCGCCCGGATCGGCGGCCATTTTCGCATCGAAAGACGGCGCGAGGGCGGAACCGAAGTGACCGTGACAGTGCCCGCCGCCATGGTATATGGCAGCAGCAGAAAGCGATAGCGGCAGGTGGGCAGGCATGAGCGGTGTGAACGACCCATCCGAGCGCGACAGGCCGATCCGTCTGCTGGTCGTCGATGATCACCCGATGGTGCGCGAAGGGATTTGCGCCACGCTGGCCAGGCAGGACGACATGGTCATCGTCGGCGAGGCCGAAGACGGGGTCGAAGCATTGGCCCTGTTCCGCGATCTTCGCCCCGATGTCGTGCTGATGGACATTCAGATGCCCCAGATGGATGGCATAGAGGCGCTGCAGGCGATCCGCGCCGCGCGGGCCGATGCCACCGTCCTCATCCTGACCACCTATCCGGGCGACGTGCAGGCGCATCGCGCGCTGCAGGCGGGCGCGGCGGGCTATCTGCTCAAATCCTGCCTGCGCAAGGAACTGGTCGATACGGTGCGCGCCGTGCATGCGCACCGCCGCGTCATTTCACCCGCAGTTGCGCAACAGCTGGCGCTGCACGACCCGCAGGATCGGTTGACCAACCGCGAAGTCGATGTCCTGCGCCTGGTTGCCGAAGGACAGCCGAACAAGCAGATCGCCTGGCAATTGTCGGTCTCGATCGAGACCGTCAAGTCGCACCTCAAATCGATATTCGAGAAGCTGGGCGTGGACGACCGCACCCATGCGGTGACGGTCGCCGTGCGCCGGGGCTATTTCAGCTGATCGAGCTTCATGCCAAACCCAGTTCCGCGACAAGCGCCTTTTGCAGGCGGAATTTCTGAATCTTGGACGTCGACATCGGCCATTGATCGACGATGCGGACATGGCGCGGCACCTTGAAACTCGCCACCTTGCCCTTGCAATGATCGATCAATTCCTGCGTGGTCGTCTGGCTGCCATCGACCAGTTCGACGAAGGCGGCGGGCACTTCGCTATAGCGGTCGTCGGGTATGCCCACGACCTGCGCCAGCTTCACCGCCGGGTGGCTTTGCAGCATCGCCTCGATTTCCGCCGCCGCGACATTTTCGCCGCCGACCTTCAGCATATCCTTGGTCCGGCCGCGGAACATCACCTGCCCATCGGCATCCATCGACCCGATATCGCCGGTGTGGAACCAGCCATCGCGGATGACTTCCGCCGTCTTTTCCGGCGCGTTGTAATAGCCTTTGAGCATGTTGGGACCTCGTATCACGATTTCGCCATGCTCGCCCGGCGCGCAATCCCGCCCGCTTTCGACATCGACGATGCGCATTTCCCATTCGTCCAGCACTTCGCCGCATCGGCCGGTGCGCTGTTCGAAACTATTGTCCAGCCTGCTGGTCGAAACCGTCCCGGCGCCTTCGGTCAGGCCGTAGGTGCCGACTTGGATCGTGTGCGGCATCGCCGCGGTCACCGCATCCTTGATCCAGGCGGGCTGCACCGCGAAATTGGAATTCATGATCCGCAGGCTCGACAGGTCGGTGTCCCCGAATGTCGGATGAGTTATCAGATCCTGCATGATCGTGACGAAGCTTGGATAGGCGATCGTCGCCTTTTCCCGGCCCAGCATTTCGAGCGCTACGCCCGCGTCGAAATAGGGCACGGTCATATAGGCGCCGCCCAGATCGAGGATCATCGTCATCGGCAGAATGCCTGCGATGTGGAATATGGGGAGCGGCGACCACACTTTGTCCCGCCCGGTGACCTGATAGCGTTTGCCCAGATTGCGGCTGTTGCCGACCTGCGCCCGGTGGGCAATCATCGCGCCCTTGGGCGTGGCGGTCGTGCCCGATGTATAGAGAATCATCGCCACATCATCGGCGTCGACCGCGTCGATCGCATCATCGACCGCTTGTTCGGGGACATCGGCACCAAGCGCCAGCGCCTGGCTACCGCTCATCAGATAAGGCGCGCAGGGCGGGTCGAGGCAGATGATCGTGCGCAGCATCGGCGCTTCGTCCAGCGCCAGAGCCGCTGCGTCCTGCGCCTGCGTCAAGGTGGGGAGCGCCGCGACCAGTCTTTGCCCGAAATCGAGATTGTCGGCGACTTTTCCGGTTGTGACCAGCGCTACGAGATCGGCATCCTTCAACAGGAAGCTCAGTTCCGACGCCTGATAGCGGGCGTTGACCGGCACCGCGACCGCGCCAATCATGACGATGCCATAGAATATCTCGACGAAATCGGGCCGTGTGGTCAGCAATATGCCGATATTCTGGCCAGGCTGCACGCCCATGGCGATGAAGCTTTTGGCCCATGCGCGTGCCGACGCCTGGAGCGCGGCGTAACTCAGCTTGCGATCGGGAAATATCAGGGCATCGGCATCGGGCACGCGCCCGGCCGTGGCCCGCAACATCGCCCCCATCGTATAAATCGGTTCTTGGGCCACCATCACTCTCCCGGAAATTCACATTCCACTGTGCGATTGCGCTCTCAATCGAGGATCGGGCGCGGTTCTTTCGCTGGCGGTTCTCCGCCTTGGGGAAAGTGTAGTCAGGTGGATAAATAAAAACAATCTATCATGTCTTTTTTATTTGGCGATGAAAGCGAACGGGCTATCATCGCCGCATAAGAGGAGAGGGTTATGGGACAATTGGCAGGCAAGGTCGCGGTCGTCATCGGCGCAGCGGGTCCAGACAATATGGGTCAAGTCATCGCGCGGCGCTTTGCGGCCGAAGGCGCAAGGGTAGTGGTGGCAGGACGCGACGCAGAGGCGCTTGCGGAACTGGCCCAGGAATTGGACGGCATCGCCGTTGCGTGCGACATCACCAATGAAGCCGATCTCGCCGCCTTGGCCGATGTTGCGACGGCGCAACTGGGCGGCATCGATATCGCGCTGAATGCGACCGGATGGGGGCTGCTGAAACCCTTTCTGGATACGACCAAGGCCGACATCGAGAAGATCACCGCCCTGCAGTTCACCGGCGCGATCCTGTTCTACCAGGCCATGTTGCGGGGGATGCGCGACGGCGGGTCGCTGATCCAGATATCATCCGCCACCGCGTCGATCATGCTGGAAGATCACGCCGCCTATATGGGCACGAAGGCAGGGACCGACCATGTCATCCGATGCATCGCCAATGAATTTGGTCAGCGCGGCATCCGCGCCAACTCGATCGCTCCGGGCTTCACCGCAACACCGATGACGGCCCGCGCCGTCCGGAATCAGGCGATCATCGACACGTTTACCCGCGAATATCCGCTGGGCCGCGTCGGCACGAGCGAGGACATAGCAGAGGCGGCGGTTTGGCTATCGTCCGATGCCTGCTTCATGACCGGACAAGTGCTTCAGGTGAATGGCGGGCTGACGCTGCGTCGCAATCCGACCAATGCGGAAATCGGGGCCGCGGTTCGGGCAGCCCGCGTTGGTTAAAGGCGCAATATCCCGGCTATCGCGTTGCGCGCGCGCTCCTCGGCGGGGACGCCCGCCTTGCGCGCTGCGGTTTGCGGGACTTCGGCTTCGATGATGGCATGGGGGTGGAGCGCGGCCTTGATCGCACCGAGCGGAAACGCGCCTGCCCCCGGCAATCCCCGTTCCCGTACCGCTTCATGCCAGGTTGCGTCGGGCGCGATGTCCAGGGGACCGTCGCAGAGTTGCGCATAGGTGATCAGGTCGGCATGCCGCGCCACGGCCGCAGCATCGCCGCCATTGCGCATCAGGTGCAGCACGTCGAGGACCAGTGTGCCGGATTGCGCGCCACGCACGATCCGCGCGGCCGATTCGATATCGCGCACGGCCGAAAATCCGTTGAATTCCAGGCCAGCGACAATGCCATGGTCGGCCGCCATCGCGCAAAAGGCAGCAAAGCGCGCCATCCCCTGCGCCTCGTCCGCCATATCATGCAAATGCGCCGTGGCGCGCGTCGCACCGATCGCTGCACCGGTTCGCAAGCCGTCGGCAAAGCGGTCCAGATCCCCGTCCTGGTCGAGCGGAAACACTTCCAGATTACACACTGCCACATTCGCCCGCGCCAGCGCATCGCGCACCAAAGCGACATCATCGGCCTTCACCACCGGATATATATGGCGCGCCTGTTCCGGCACATGGCTGAACAGGGTCACATAGTCACAGCCAAGGCGGCCCGCGATCGCGATCCATTCCACCGGCGTCACGTCGAGCGCGGTCAGGTGGTGCAGCGACAAGAGCCGATTTTCCATCTTCAACATCCAATATAAAAATCATTCATGATTGTTTTTATGCTGGATTGTGATAGGGCAAGTCAATCAGGAGCGTGATCATGGAACTCAATGCCCTCGCCACGGCCAAGGTTGCCGACACGATGGAATTCGAACGCGGACGCAAGGCGCCGCCCGAAGATTTCCCGCATTTGCCCGATATTCCCGGCGGGCGTTATGTCGACAAGGATTTCCTGACGCTGGAACGCGAGCGCATGTGGAACCGTGCGTGGCTGTTTGCGGGACATACCGATCAGTTGCCCAATCCGGGTAGTTGGTTCCTGACCCGCAACACCGGTTCGCCCATCCTGATCGTGCGTGACCTGAGTGGCGAGGTGCAGGCCTTCTACAATACTTGCCAGCATCGCGGCGCGCCGCTGGTCACCGCCGATGCGGGCGAATCACGCGGCTTTGTATGTGGCTATCATGGGTGGAGCTACACGCTGGAGGGCAAGCTGACGGCGGTCCGCGACAAGCGCGATTTCGTCGACCTCGACTTTGCCTGCCGCTCGCTTGTCCCGGTGCGGTGCGAACGGCTGGGCAACCTCATCTTCGTCAACGAGGATGCCGAGGCGCAACCGCTGATGGACCATCTAGGCCCGATGGCGGGCGAACTTGACCAATATGCGCTCGACTCGCTGCGCTGGGTGGATTCGCGCAGCTATGACGTCGGCTGCAACGTCAAAATCCTGCTCGACGCCTTTTTGGAAGTCTATCACCTCAAATCCATTCACCAGAATACGGTGGATCGCTTCCTCGATCATCGCGGCATGTTCGTGACGCTCTGGCCCAATGGCCATAGCCGGATGCTGACCCCCAACCGCCGCCCAGACTGGCGCGACCCCGGCACCATCGGGATGCCGAAGATACCTTCGGTGACCGAAGTCCCCGCCAACAATAATGTCAGCTACCATATCTATCCCAATTTCGTGATGCCCGCCTCCGACAGCGGCATTCCGCTGCTGCAATTCTGGCCCACGTCGGACACGACATGCCGGGTCGTGTCGAGTTGGATCGCGCCGGATCATGATCCCGAAAATCCCAGCCCGTTGTGGGAAACGCGGATCAACAATTGGGAACGCATCCTATACGAAGATCTGCAATTCGCACCGCAGATCCAGGAATCGCTGGAGAGCAAAGGCTTTCGTGGCATGCCGCTCAACTATCAGGAACGGCGCATCTATCATTGGCATGAGGAACTGGACCGTCGCATCGGTTTGAACCAAGTACCGCCGGAGGCGCGGGTCGAGCAGGTGCTGCATGATTGCGTCGTTCGGGAATGAGATTTTCGCCCTCGCGATATCGTCCGATCGCTGCCATGGTGAGGCATGGCAGATAGCGACATAAGGACGCAGGGCGACGCCCTGAACGGGGCACGGCGTGACGATCAGGAAAGTGCGGCGAGCGAACGGGCGCTGCTGTTCGCCTTTGACGAGGTGCGGCCCGACCATTTCCGCACGACGCCTTTCCCCAGCAACCTGCTGCGCCTCTATGGCGGACAGGTGGTGGCGCAGGCGTTGGCAGCGGTTCAACGCACCGCGCCCGCCGGACGCGCGGTGCATAGCTGCCACGCTTATTTCGTGCGCCCCGGCGACATTCACCGCCCGATCGACATCATAGTGACTCGTGACCGTGACGGACGCAGCTTTTCGGCGCGGCGCGTCGCGGTGGAACAGGATGGCAAGCTGATCCTCAGCCTGTCAGCCTCGCTCCATGATCGCGAGGAAGGACCGCGCCAGCATGTCGCGATGCCCGACGTGCCGCCGCCCGACGACCTGCCTTCGCTGGCTGATCATATCGCGTCCTTTGGCGACGCTCTGCCGCGTCGACACTGGCCCTTCTGGCGGCGAGAAGCCTTGTTCGAGTGGCGCCCGGTTCAACCCTTTCGCTTGGGCACGGTGCCGATCGAATCCTCGCATCGGCAATTTTGGGTAAAGCTCAAGGCCCCGCTGGGCGACGACCTGGACGAACATCAACGCTTTCTCGCCTATGCGTCGGACCTGCACATCCTGCATGCCGGGCTTGCACCGTTGGGGGTGAATTGGGCCGACGACCATCTGCAAACCGCGAGCCTCGACCATGCCCTCTGGTTTCATGACCCGGCGTTCCGCGTCGACGAATGGCTGCTATATGCCGTCGAAAGCCCCTTTTCGGGGAATGCGCGGTCTGTCGGGCATGGCAAGATGTTTACCGCCGACGGGCGACTGATCGCCACCGTGGCGCAGGAAGGGTTGATCCGCCTGCTGCCCACGCCGCGCCTCGATATGATCTGACACAAAGGCTATCCATGTCCGAACCGACGACCTTCGTACCAGCGCGGCCCCATCGCACATTCGAGGATCTGGTGGTCGGCGAACGCCGTCAGTCGCGCGACATGCTGGTGACGCAGGACGCCATTTTGGCCTTTGCCCGTGCCTATGACCCGCAATGGTTCCACAGCGATGCCGACATGGCCAAACAGTCGGTGTTCGGCGAACTGGTGGCAAGCGGCATTCACGTGCTGGCGATGTGGCGGCAACTCGATCATGAGATCAACAGCGACATTGATTTCGTCTGCGGTGTTGGCTGGGACGAATTGCGCCTGAAACGCGCCATCCGCGCAGGCGACATCATCCATGTCACGTCAGAGATCATCGACCTGCGCCCATCGACCACGCGCGCCGACCGGGGCACAGCGCTGACCCGCTATGCCGTATTAGTCGGATCTGAAGAGGAAGCGGTGACCTTCACCAGCATCAACTTAGTCTACACCCGCGAAGGGGTAGCGCAGCGTCAAGCTGGCTGACCCCCTGCCCCGTCTTCAGCGTCGCTGGTCGAACCGGCGGCCCAGCATGGCGCCGGCGATATTGACCTTCTGAATGTCGATCGCGCCGCCTGCAATGCCCCAGCCCCAACTGTCGCGCAAACGGCGTTCCATCGGGAAATCCTTGGAATAGCCATAGGCACCCATCAACTGCATGGCGTCGCCGGTCACCTCGCGCGCGATGGTGTTGGCAAAGCATTTGCCCGTCGAACTATGCAGGATGGAAGGCAGGCCATCCTGCGCATTGGCCGCCGCACGCCAGATCAGCAGGCGCGCCGCCTCGCACTTCATATACATTTCGGCGAGCTTCAACTGGACCGCCTGAAACTCCACGATGGGTTTGCCGAACTGTTTGCGCTCCTGAACATAGGCGGACACATCCTCGATCGCACCGGAGGCCTGGCCCAGCGCCATCGTCGCATTGCCGCACCGTTCCAGATCGAACGCTTCCATCAATTGCTTGAAGCCCCCGGCGGGCACGATGATATTTTCGACCGGCACTTCGCAATCGTCGAAATTAAGGTCCGACGATGGCACCCCGCGAAAGCCCATCAATTGTTCGTTGGGACCAAAGCTCAACCCCGGTCGGTCCATTTCCACCAGCACCGCGCCAATCGCCTTGGCCCCCGGATCGTCCGACAAACGGCAATAGACGACATAGGCGTCGGCATGACCGCCGCCCGAACACCATCGCTTGGTGCCGTTGATGACGACCCGGTCGCCTTTGACGACGCCCTTGGTTTTCAGGTCGGTCAGCGCGCTGCCTGCGTCGGGCTCCGACATCGACACCGCCACCACCATCTCGCCGGCGCACACGGCCGGGACGACCCGACGCTTGAGGCTGTCGCTGCCGAAATATTCGATGGCGCGCACTGGGCCGACCGACGATTCAAAAATGGGAAAGGCGACCGCCGAGGAAATCTTGGCAAATTCCTCCAGCACGATCAGCGCTTCGATATTGCCAAGGCCCAGCCCGCCAAGGTCGGATGACACATTGATGCCCAGAAAGCCCATTTCGGCAAAGCGCTTGATGAGGTCATGGCTAGGCGGGCGGTTGTCCCGCTCCAGTTCCGCCGCGATGCCGGGCAATTCGGCGCGGGCGAAATCGCGCGCGGCCGACTGCAATTCGATCTGGTCGGGTGACAATGTAAAGTTCAAGCTATCCTCCCTTGGCGGCGTCGCTGCGCCCGCTCGATGGTTAAAGCAGTTCAGGATGTTCGATCAGATTGGCGAGCGCAGCCATGAACCGCCCGCCGTCCGCGCCGTCGATCGCGCGATGATCGCACGATAGGGACAGATGGAACACCGGGACGATCCGCAAGGCACCGTCGTCGTCAATGGGTTCGGGCCGCGCCGTGCCCACGGCCAGGATCGCGCCCTGCGGCGGATTGATGATGGCGTCGAACTGCTCGACCCCGAAACCGCCGAGGTTGGACAGGGAAAAGCTGCCGCCGTTAAATTCATGAGGCTTCAGCTTTCCGGCCTTCGCCCGTTGCGCCAGGGCGGCCATGGTGGTGGATATGTTCGCCACGCTGCGGTCATCGGCATGGGTGACGATGGGCGTCACCAGGCCTTTGTCCGTCGCCACGGCCACCGCAATATCGGCGGCATCGAACATATATATGTCCGTACCATGCACCTGGATGTTCATGCGCGGCACCTCCATCAAGGCCAATGCGCAGGCCTTGATCAGATAGTCGTTCACGCTGGGTTTTGGCCCCGTCACTGCCGCGCGCAGCGCCAGCAGCCGGTCGGCACGCACCCGTCGCCGGACGTAAAAATGCGGGATGGTTGCCTTCGCCTCGGTCAACCTGCGGGCGATGGTGCGGCGCATGGACGACATGGGCGTTATCGTCATGCCATCGCTTTCCGGGGCTGATGGATCTGGCGCGGCGACTTCGACAGGCGTATCGGCTTTTATCTCGCGCGCGGCCTTCGCCAGTACGTCGGCCTTGCATATGCGTCCTCGCGGGCCCGACCCTTCGATCCCGTCGAGCGAGACATTGTGGATGGCCGACAATCGCCGCGCCATGGGCGAAGCGAAGGCTCCGGTGTCGGGCGACATCGGATAGGAGCCGGCCAGGCTGGTCGATGGTGCCGGGCGTGTGGCCTGATCCACATCCTGCGCCGTGATCCGCCCACCCCGGCCAGACCCGGCGATGGCCGCCACATCAATGCCGGACTCCAGTACCTTCTGACGGGCTGACGGGCTGATCGCCAGATTGTCGGGAATGGGGATCGCGACCGGCTTGGTTGGCTCTGCCACCATGACGGGCGCAGCAGCCTCTTCGCCCGCCACGTCAAAACTCGAATCGACCGGCCTGAAGGCGGCGATGACGGCGTCGATCTCCGCCTCGCTCGCTTCGCCGCCATCGCTCAAGACCGCCAGCAACGCGCCGACCGGACAGGTTTCCCCAGCCTTTGCGATGATCCGCACGAACCGTCCGGGCGCCTCCGCCTCGACCTCGTTGGTGATCTTGTCGGTTTCGATCAGCGTCAGCGTCGTACCCCGTTCGAACGGCGCATTTTCCGCGACCATCCATTCGGCAATGGTGCCTTCGCTCATTTCGATGCCCCATTTGGGCATGGTGAAGGGCTTGAGTATCGCCATCATCCTACCCTTTATCGGAAAGCGAGGACGGAGCGGACTGCATCCTCGATCTTCTGGGGGGAAGGCACCCAGGCCCGCTCCAGCTCGCGGGCAAAGGGGATGGGCGAATGCGGCCCGGTGACCATGACCGGTGGCGCGCGCAGGCTGGTAAAGGCCTTGGACGCTACGATCGCGGAAATGTCTGCGGCGAGGCTGCATCTTGGCGGGCTTTCGTCCACGACCACCAGCCGTCCGGTCGTTTCCACCGAGTCCAATATCGCTTCCTCGTCCAGCGGACTGGTGGTGCGCAGGTCGATGAGGTCGACGCCGATGCCGTCCTTGGCCAGTTTGTCCGCCGCTTTCTCGCCAAAGCCGACCATCCGGCCACAGGCGACGACCGTCACGTCGCCGCCCTCCCGCACCATCCGCGCCTGGCCGAATGGTTGGCGATAATCGCCGTCGGGCACTTCGCCCTTCACGCCGTAGAGCGTCTTATGTTCGAAGAACATCACCGGATCGTCGCCGCGCAAGGCTTCGGTCAGCAGCCCCTTGGCATCGGCCGGCGTTGTGGGCAGCACAACCTTCAGCCCCGGCATGGCGGTCAACATGGCATAGACCGACTGGCTATGCTGCGCCGCTGTGTTCATGCCCGCGCCGTAGATCAGCCGCACGACGGCCGGGCATTTGGTCTTGCCCCCGAACATATAGCGAAACTTCGCCATCTGGTTCCATAGCTGGTCCAGGCTGACGCCGACGAAATCGGCGAACATCAATTCGGCGACAGGGCGTTTCCCGGCCAGCGCCGCGCCCGCCGCCGCGCCGATGATCGCGCTTTCCGAAATCGGCGTGTCGATCACGCGATTGGCACCGAATTTGGCAAAGAGGCCGGGGGTCGTGCCCCATATGCCGCCGATCGCTTCCTGACCGCCGGCCGTTCCCGCGCCGCCAACGACATCCTCACCCAGCACGATGATGCTGGAATCCCGCTCCATTTCGGACATCAGCGTACTGCTGATCGCCTCGCGGATATTCATGATGGCCATGTGTCCGCTTCCCTTCAATATGTGACGTAGACATCTTCGGCGACACTCGCCGGGTCGGGCACCTCGGCCGCGCGGGCCTCTGCCGTCGCCTCGTCGATCAGTTGCGCGACTTCCGCGTCGATCGCGTCCAGTTGCGCCATGTCGATCAGCTTCGCTTCGCCCACACGCGCGCGAAACGATTTGAGGCAATCGCGTGTCTCGCGAATGCGATCGATTTCGCCCGGCCCCCGATAGCGTTGCGGGTCGCCTTCGAAATGGCCGTAAAAGCGTTCGGTATCGAGTTCGATCGCCGCCGGGCCGTTCCCCGCGCGAACATAGTCCAGCAATTCGCGCATGACTTCATAGGTGTCGAAATAATCGCACCCGTCTGCACGCCAGGCCCGCATGCCGAACGCCTCGGCGCGGCTGGCAATATCCTTGTTCGTACCGACCGCATAATCGACGCCGGTATGTTCGGAATAATGATTATTTTCAAAGACGAAGATCGCCGGTGCCTTGACCACGACGGCCATGTTCATGGCTTCGAAGGTCGTGCCCTGATTGCATGCGCCGTCGCCGGAAAAGGCGATGGCTACGCGCCCGTTGCCGTCCAGCTTCGCCGCGATCGCTGCGCCCACCGCCTGCGGCGCGCCCGCACCCACGATGCCGTTTGCGCCCAGCATCCCGACCGAGAGGTCCGCAATATGCATGGACCCGCCACGCCCTTTGCATAGGCCGTCACGCTTGCCGTAAATCTCCTTCATCATGCCCTTCACATCGCATCCCTTGGCGATGCAATGGCCATGGCCGCGATGGGTCGACACGATCAGATCTTCATTGGTCAAATGGTCGCACACGCCCACAGCCGCCGCTTCCTGACCGCAGTAGAGATGGGTGAAGCCTAAGATCTCGCCGGTCTTGATCTCTTCGTGCAGCCGCTCCTCGAAGCTGCGGATCGTGACCATCCGGCGATAGGCGCCCAGCAGGTCGTCCCTGGAAAGCTGCATCACTCTACTCCTTGAAGACGCACTATGTCAGACATCGCCCGGACGCTTGCCATCGGGGCCATAGACGTAGCGGTCGATCACACTGTGAAAATGGCGGATGCGCAGTTCCTGATCGCCGATCCACAAACCCTTGAAGGCGTCGGAATGCATGCCTTTCTGAACGGTCGGCAGGTTGAAGGCATCCTGGTCCAGCACCTGGCCGATCGACTTGTCGCCATGCTTGAAATATTTATGCTTGGGACGTTCGGGCCAGGGTTCTCCTTCGGGCACCAGTTCGAACATCCAGATATCATAATACATCTTGTCCGGGTCGGTCGCATGCGGGCGCTGACGAAACATCATGATGTCGTCGGCATGGACGTTCATCGAGACATTGGGAAAGATGGTGTAATGATAATCGTCGGTCAGCTGATCGTCGTTGAGGTCGGAATAATCCTTGCCCTGCGATGGACCATGCTTTCGCTTGAACAGCTGAACATCGCGGCGGATGTCGCTCACGCGCCCTTCATATTCGGCCGGGTCCATCCCCGCATTGACCATGATCTCGTGGATGGCTGGCGGGATTTGTGACGGCAGCGCGACGCGAGGACTGACCGTCGCGAACGGGATCAGATAGCGGTTATGCTTGTCGTAACAGTCGATCTGCACATGGATATCGTCCAGATACCATAAGAGCTGCGGATGGATGCCCTGGACATGATAGGTTTCGTTGAACGCATCGACGCTGGCTTTCCAATTGCAGTCCCATTCGACGGTGATGTCGCGCGTCCACGCCATCCGGTCAGCATGATAGGGCGCGATATGCTGCTGCATCGGGGAAAGATATTCGTCCAGCGGCTCGACCTCGGGGTTGAGCGAAAACCACACGAATCCCTCCCATTCCGCGCACGGGTAGCTGGGCAGGGCCGCACCAGGCGGGCACCCTTGCGGAAAGGTATCCAGATCAGGAATGCGCGTGATCGCGCCGCCGAGATCATAGGTCCAGTGATGATACATGCACTGGAAATGCTCGGCATTGCCTAACCCTTCGGGTCGCAGCTTATTGCCGCGGTGCAGGCAGACATTGGGGAACGACCGGATGGAGCCATCCTGCTGCCGCACGATCAGGACGGATTCCTTGCCGATTTCGGTGCAGATATAGTCGCCAGGCTCCGCAATATCGCCGGACCGCCCGCCCAGCAGCCACACCTTCGTCCAGATCCGATCCCATTCCAGCTGCATGAATGCGCGGCTGGTGTAGCGTTCGGCCGGAATGATATCATAGCCCAGATCCGGGTCTTCCTCCTTTTGGGTAGGCGTCCCATTGGGCCAGTCCTGCGGGTTGACCCGGATGACATCGACTTTGCGTTTGACGTCCATTGCTGCTTTCCTTGGGCGTGAAGCCCGGAATGGATGGTTAGAAATGGGTGCGGTTGGTAAAACCGCCATCGACCACCAGATGCGATCCGTTGCACCAACTGGCCGCCGGGCTGGCCAGGAAAACGATGCACCGGGCCACTTCCTCCGGCGTGCCCAACCGGCCGCTGGGTTGTTGGCGCAACTGGCTGTTGTAGAATTTCTCCATCGTGCCCTTTATCATGTCCCAATTGCCGCCTTCGAATTCGATCGGGCCAGGCGACACGACATTGACGCGAATGCCATCCTTGCCGTGGAACAGTGCCAACTGCTTGCCCCATGTCACGAGCGAGGCCTTCATCGCATTATAGGCCTGGGGACCACCCATGGCTTCGCCGGTCGATGTGGAGGCAATCAGGATGATAGAGCCGGACTGTTGCTCGGTCATCACCGGAATCACCGCCTCCACGGCACGGACCGGTCCCATCACATCGACTTCGAAGGCATTGTTCCAATATTTCTCGCTGCCCATGCCGCCGCCGGCCGAGCTGATGGGGATCAATATGTCGCACCCACCCAGTTCCTCGATCGCCCATTGCAGCCAACTCTTATAATCGTCGGCTTTCTTGACGTTCACCGGCTTTCCGATGACGCGGGTGCCATAACGGCCAAGCGACGCGATCGCGTCCTTGACGCTATCCTCAGACCGGGCGGTAATCGCGAGATCGCAGCCTTCGCGCGCCAATATCTCCGCCACCGCCATGCCGATGCCCCGTGCGGCGCCGACCAGAATGGCTTTCTTGCCCTGTAATCCAAGGTCCATCTTCCGCTCCCTGCTATGCCTTGAGTTCTTCGATACGTGGCAGACGGCATAATTGTGCGCCGCCGCTGATCTGCATGATGTCGCCGGTCGTGTAACAATCGATCGCCGCCAGATAGGATATGGCGGCAGCGACTTGGTCGGGCTGCGTCAGTTCGCCCAGCGCTGTTTCGCGGCGGTACAACGCATCCAGCCGCGCATTGCTCAAAAATGCTTCGGTCATGGGCGTGCGCGCAAAGCCTGGCGCAACGGCATTGACCCTGATGCCGAGCGGCCCGAATTCCAGCGCTGCAATCCGCACGACATGATCCAGCGCTGCCTTGGCCGCCGAGTAAGCGACCAGACCTTGACCCGCAAGGCGCGAGACGACCGATGAAAAGAGGATGATGCTCGCGCCGCGCGGCATGATGGCACCGAAATGCTTGAGCAACAGGATGTTGGCCGTGACATGCATGGCCATCTGCGCCTCTATGTCGGCGCGGGTGGTTTTCAGGATCGATCGCCCCAGCGTGGTGCCTGATGCGTTGATCAGCACGTCCACGGGGCCAGCGCGTTTCGCAAGGGCAGCAATGGCGTCTTCGTCCAATATATCGCACACGACCACATCGGCATCGAGCGCCTGCGCCAGAGGCGCCAACCGTTCAACCGCCCGCCCCGCCAAAATGATCGCACATCCATCCTGCGCGAGTCGGCGAGCCGCAGCTTCGCCCAAACCTCCGACGCTGGATGCGCCAATTATCAAGGCTGTCCGTTTCTCCATCCCTTATTCATGAACGAGCGGCCGGACGGACGCAAGCAAGAAACAATCATGACTGTTTTTTATCGGTCTGGCGATAGGCTTCTGACGGCGTCATCATAGACAATCCCGCGCAAACAGGCTTGACTTAGACGAGAAAAAACAGTCATGATTGTTTTTTGAAAGGACGAAATATATGGCTCTCGCCTCTGCGCGCCCAGCCACTGCACGCCGCGGGGTCAAGGCGCAGTCGGCCAACGGACCAACGCAGCAATCGCTCAAAAGCGCACAGACACGTGCGCGGCTTATCGATGCGACCATAAGATGTATTGTCAAATTTGGCTATGCCAATACGACAACGCCGCAAGTCGCCGCCGAAGCCGGCCTGTCGCGTGGCGCCATGCTGCACCATTTCGAAAATGGGGCGGCGATGATCAAGGCGACCATCGTCGAATTGCACGAAAAGCGGCTGCGCGCCTTTCGCCGGGCGGCGGAAACGACCGACCATGACGCATCGACGATGGTGAGCACCTATTGGCGGCAGTTGCAGAAACCGGCCTTCGTCGCCTTTCATGAGTTGGCGCTGGCCGCACGCACCAACGCCGACCTCGCGCGGATACTCCAACCGCTCCAGATCGAATTCCGGCAGAAATTCAATTCTCAGGCGGTGCAGCTTTTCCCCGAATGGCAAAGCGATCCCGTCAGCTTCGACCTTGCCATGACGCTGTCGCAAACGATGTTGGAGGGCATGGCCATCAACCTGCTGACCGGGGCGATCGAGGAAAGCATGGTTCAGCCCATGCTCCGCCTGCTGGAACAACAAATCCGTCTGATGCGGCCGGGTCCGAAAGATCAGCCCAAATGAGGCCGGCCCCAGCCTATCCCGCGGCGGAGCAGGTCGTAGAAAACCGGGTAGTTCCAGGCGCAACGCTGCGGGTGTGGCCAGAATCCGGCGATGGGTTGCAGGTCGTAATGGCCCCGGCAATGGCCCAGCGTCAGATACAATATCGCGCCTTTGCCCAGCGTCCGTTCATACAGGACCGGCACCTGCGGATCGTCCCACTGGGCGTCGCGAAATTCCTCACAGGTGCCGGTGAAGCTGGTGTGCAGCAGCACGTCGATATCGGCCGTGCGATGGGTCAGATACAATTCATCCTCTATCCGAAAATCGCGCAGTCCTCGCGTCATGACATGTTCAGCGCGCGTCACGGCGACCTTGAACGGCGCTATCGGGGGATGTCCGGCAAAGCGGGTGCCCAGCAACTGGGTGAAGGCGGGCTGTTCATCGGGTGTGTCGATCACACCATCCTGGGCAAAACGCAGCACTGAATTGGTACCATGGAGTGCCAGCCAGCGCCCTCCCTGCTCCACCCAGCTACCCAGCATGGCGGTCTGGTCCGGGGTGGGCATGAGGTCGCAAGTATAGGTTATCAAAAGATCGGCCGCCGCGATGCGGTCGACATCGGCATAGTCCGAAGACACGGAGGCACGGATTTCAGCATGTTCAGCCAACAATTTGAGCAGTTCCAGCCGCGCGAAATCAATATCGTGGAACTTGCCTGCCGCAACCAGATGAACCTTCATTCCCGTCTCTCCCTCGCACATGCATGCGCGATGGTAGGACGGGCGATGGGCTTTGCAAGCGCAGGCGCACCGGCATGAGCGGGCGGGGCCAGGGACCGTTGGCGGGCGTCAGGATATTGGACCTGACCAGCGTGTTGATGGGGCCATATGCGACCCAGATTTTTGCCGATCTGGGTGCCGATGTCATCAAGGTGGAAAGCCCCGATGGCGACACGACCCGCTACTTGCCGCCGGGAAACGACCCGGCGCGGGGCGGCATGTTCATGAACGTCAATCGCGGCAAGCGCAGCATCGTCCTTGACCTCAAGCAACCCGCGGCGCGCGACGTGTTGCTGACGCTGGCAAAGACGGCGGACGTTTTCATCCACTCGATGCGGGCGCAGGCGATCGCCCGGCTGGGCCTGGACTATGCCGCGCTGAATGCAGCCAATCCTCGCATCCTCTACGCCAATCTCTACGGTTTTGCCCGCTCTGGTCCCTATCGCGACTATCCGGCCTATGACGATATCGTTCAGGCGGCATCCGGCATCGTGGACCTGCAGGCGCGCCTTTCGAAGGGCGAACCGACTTACCTCGCCACCGTCGTGGCGGACAAGGTGGCCGGGTTGACCGGTGCTTATGCGGTCATGGCCGCGCTGTTTGCACGCGAACGCGACGGCATGGGACAGGAAATCGAGGTGCCGATGTTCGAAACCCTGGTGTCGTTCGCGACCGTCGAACATCTGTGCGGATCGCTGTTCGTGCCCCCACTTGGTCCGCCCGAATATCCCCGCGCAACGTCAGAGGCCCGCCGCCCCTACAAAACCAGCGACGGTTACATCGGGGTGATGATCTATAACGACAAACATTGGCGGTCCTTCTTCCATGCCATCGGCGATCCCGACTGGTCCAAAGACCCGATGTTTGCGTCCATGCGTAGCCGGACGGAAAATATCGGTGTCGTGCTGGCGCGCGTGGCCCAGGTGATGGAACAGCGCAGCACCGAGGAATGGATCATCCTGCTGCGCGAGGCGCAAATCCCGGCAATGGCGATCGCCAGCCTGAGTGACTTGCTGCACGACCCGCATCTGGTCGCGACGGGATTTTGGGAAGAGCGTGACACGGAGGAAGGCCTGTTGCGCTTTCCGGGCATACCGACGAGTTTTTCGCGTACCCCCGGTGCGATCGGCGATCCTGGCCCGGCGCTGGGTGCCGACGGGCGTGCCATATTGGCCGAAACCGGCCTGTCGGACGAGGCGATCGACGCCTTGGTCGACAGCGGCGCCCTCCAACTGGCGCAACCGGCATGAGCGGGCCTGAGGCGCATTGGCGCACCGCGCTGGCCGACGGGCGCTTCCTGTTGCAGCGCGCCATATCGAGCGGCACCGTCTATTTCCCGCCACGTCTGGCAGAGCCGGGCAGTGGCGACACCGATGTCGAATGGATCGAATCGATGGGGATGGGCACGGTCTATTCGCTGACATGGATATCGCAACGGCCGCCTGCCTCGGCCTATAATGTCGTTCTGGTCGACCTTGACGAAGGCGTGCGCCTGATGAGCCGCGTCGATGGGACGACCGTCGACACCTTACAGATTGGATGCCGCGTGCGCGCCCATATCATCGACGAAGACGGCGCTCCGCTGCTCATCTTCAAGCCGGTGGCGCACTGACATGGGCGGCACATTTCCACGCGGCGAAGCGGCCATTGCCGGCATGGCGACGTTCGGCATCGGCGAGGCCCCCGGCTACACGGCCATGGAGTTGGCGGCCAAAGCCGGCATGCGCGCGATCGCGGACGCTAACCTATCGCTCAGCGATGTCGATGGCCTGTTCATCTGCCTGCCCGACGATTTGTTCGCTGGGCTGTCCTTTGCGGAATATCTGGGTTTAAGCCCCCGCTTTACCGACAATAACCGCACCGGTGGATCGTCGTTCATGAGCCACATGATCACCGCCGCCCTGGCGCTGGATGCCGGTTATATCGACGTAGCGCTGATCGCTTATGGATCGAACCAGCGCAGCAGCGGCGGCAAACTTTCCACGCCGATCAAGAGCAACAATTGGGACGCGCCCTATCGGCCCCTGTTCCCTTTATCCTCCTACGCGCTGGCGGCCGCCCGGCACATGCACGATTATGGCACCACCCGCGAACATATGGCACAGGTCGCCGTGTCGGCCCGGCTATGGGCGAATAGCAACCCCGAAGCCTTTGCCAAGGGGCCGCTGAGCATCGAGGATTGTCTGGCGGCCCGGATCATCAGTTCCCCCCTATCCGCGCGGGACTGTTGCCTGGTAACCGACGGCGCAGGCGCGATCGTCATGACGCGCACCGACCATGCGGCGACGCTCGTGCAATCGCCCGTGCCGCTATTGGGCGCGGCAGCGGCGACATGGTCGAACGCGATCGCGCAATTGCCCGACATTACGGCGACGGCGGCGGCCGAGTCGGGGCCGCGGGCCTATGCAACTGCGGGTGTTGGGCCTGCCGATGTGCAAGTGCTCCAGCTCTATGATGCTTTCACCATCAACACGATCCTGTTTCTGGAGGATCTAGGCTTTTGTCCAAAAGGGGAAGGCGGACGGTTCGTGTCCGACGGCCGGATCGCGCCGGGCGGCGCATTGCCCGTCAATACCAATGGCGGCGGGCTGTCCTGCTGCCATCCCGGCATGTATGGGCTGTTCGCGATCATCGAAGCAGCGCGCCAGGTCAGGGGCATCGCCGCCAACCAGATCCCCGCCGTCGACATCGCGCTGGCCCATGGGAATGGCGGAACGCTATCCAGCCAGGCGACAGTGATACTGGGCAGTATGGCGACGTTGTGAATATGCGCCAAGAACGGCCACAATAAAGACATTCGTGTTTGTTTTTTATTCCAGACTTGCTAGGCAGGGATAAGCATGATGGCGTGATGCATCCCAAATGGGATGCGTGATCGAGAAAGGTAGCGGGGCGTGAGCGAACCCAAGATTTTCAGGCCCGACCTCAACGACCCCACCCGCCCCAAGCGCGGGTTGACCGATGCCGACCTGGCCGTGCGTGACACAGTCTATCGATCCGACATGCTGGCGGGACAGACGTTGCTGATTACCGGCGGTGGCAGCGGCATGGGAAAAGCAGCCGCCTTTCTCGCCGCGCGACTGGGGGCCAACGTCGCGATCTGCGGGCGGGACGAGGATAAATTGCTGCGGGCACGCGACGTCATTCTGGAAGCCACGGGCGTCGAGATTTTCACGCAAAGCACCACGATCCGCGATCCCGATGCGGTGGAAGCGCTGATTGGCGCAGTCCATGACAGATTTGGCGGGATCGACACCGTCGTCAACAATGCCGGCGGGCAATTCCCGCAGGACGCGATCGATTTTTCGCGCAAGGGCTGGCTGGCGGTGATCGACACCAACCTGAACGGCACCTGGTGGATGATGCAGGAAGCCGCCAAGCGCTGGCGCGCCGACGGCAAGCCGGGCAATATCGTCAACATCGTCGCCAATGTCGAACGCGGCATGCCGCAGGCCGCGCATACCTGCGCCGCGCGAGCGGGCGTCATCTACCTGTCCAAGACGCTGGCCACTGAATGGGCACCGCATAATATCCGCGTGAACTGCATTGGCCCCGGTGTCATAGAGACCGAAGGCTTTGCCATGTATCCCGAAGAAGCGCTGGCGCGGTTCCATAAGGCCAACCCCATGAAGCAACGCGGCGACGCATGGGATGTGGCCCAGTCCATCGCCTATCTCGCCTCCCCCGCCGCGCGGTTCATCAACGGCGACCTCATCATTCTGGATGGCGGCCAGGCGCAGTGGGGCGTCGTATGGCCCGGCGGCATACCCGATTATTTCGACGAAGGCGGCGCGGCTTGATCCATGGTGCCGAGGAACGGAAAGGGGTGGTCGGGCGCGATGACCTGTAGCAATTCCACGACATTACCATCGCAATCGCGACCATAGGTTGCCTGCATCGTGTCCGGCCCGCCGGGCGGACAGTGAAAGTCCATGCCCAACGCACTAAGCCTGGCATATTCCGCTTCGATATCATCGACATAAAGGCATAGGTGGATCAGCCCATGATCGCACATGCGGCGATCAGTGCGCGTGCCGACGGGTTCGAGATATTGGAACACTTCGATATAGAAGCGGTCGAGCCGGATCATCGCATAACGGGCGGCGGAGCCGGGTAATTGCACCATCCGGCCGATCCGTTCGTTGTCCGCTTCCCAGCCACCATCTGCGACTCGTTCAAATCCATACCAGCGCTGATAATGATCGACGAACCGTTCCAGATCGGGCGTGGAAACCGCCAGATGATGCACACCGCATATCATTGAACGACATCCTCCTTGAGATTTTTTCAGACGCCTGACTGCGGCTTATCATCTGGATGATAGCCACAATACAAACAAGCGTGAATGCTTTTTTCTTGATGCTGTCGAGAAAGCAGGCCTATGCTTGGGCCGCAGGAAAAAGCCTGGGGAGAGTGATGTGATGGATCTGGCGCACAGGATTGCGCGGCTGGAGGCGGAGTCGCAAATCCGGCAGCTCGTCGCTCGCTATTGCTTCTATATCGACGATCGGCAGCGCGATTTGATCGGCACATTGTTCACCGACGATGCAACCTTGCGATCCGCCGATGGCGTGATGAACGCGACCGGGGTCGATGCGATCCTCGACCAATATGATGGCCGCTTCGATGTTTTGGGTCCAGGCCATCATTTCATGCATGACGTACAGATAGACTTTGTCGGCGACGGACAAACAGAGGCGACCGGCAGGGTATCGGGCCATGCCGAATTGTGGCGCATGAATCGCATGATGGTCGCCGCCATTCGGTATGACGATGTGTATCGCAATACCGACGACGGTTGGAAATTCGCCGATCGCGTCATCAACTTCCTCTATTATGTCCCGGTTGCCGACTATCCCGACATCCTGCGCACCCCCATGCGCAATCATGCCTATCCCGATCCACGCCCAGCCGATTTTCCCGAAGCGCTGCCAAGCTGGATCGCCTATGAACAATCGCGCGGGCGAGGATAGGGCATGACCGCCGCTACCCCTGGATTGGTCGTCGAACGGCTGGACTCTATCCTGATCCTGACGATCAACCGCGCGCATTGCCGCAACGCCATCGACACGTTGACATCCGCCGCCATCGACGAACAGATGAGCCTCGCTGAAAGCGACCCGGCAATCGGTGCCGTCATCCTAACCGGCGCAGGCGACATCGCCTTTTGCGCCGGCATGGACATGAAGGAAGCCGCCCGGATCGGTCCCGGCCATGGCCTGATCCCCGGACGCGGATTTGCCGGCATCACCGAACGCCAGCGGACGAAGCCCCTGATCGCTGCGGTCAACGGCATAGCTGTTGCCGGTGGCCTGGAACTGGCGCTGGCCGCCGACATCATCATTGCCGCCGAACATGCCTGTTTCGGTCTGAGCGAAGTCAAGCGTGGACTATTCGCCTTTGCGGGTGGCATTCAGCGGCTTGCCCGTCAAATCCCCCGATCAATGGCCATGTCGATGATCCTGACCGGTGACCCGGTACCCGCGGCCCGCATGTGGCAATTGGGCTTGGTCAGCGATGTCATGCCCGGCGATCGGCTACGCGACCACGTTATCGATTATGCCCAGACCATTTTGGGTCATAGCTGGGATGCGATTGCCAATGGCAAGGCGTTATATGACATGGCGGTCGACATGCCGATCTCCCAGGGACTGCGGGTCGGCAATGCCTTTGGCATGGCGACGTTGTCGAGTGCGGGCAGCCGCGAAGGGATAGCGGCCTTCGCTGAAAAACGGACAGTCCCCTACCCACGGGATAGAGACTGACGATAGCGCCATCCTTCCGACCCGCCATCACATAAGCGTTGCGCAAGGCAGCCGAATGGTGGGACGGCGATCCTGCGACATTGCTGCGCGACCTACCGCCCTCTCCCCGATCCTGACTGCTCAGCCGAGCGACCGATAAAAGTCCAGCTGCATGTCGCCATCGACGCACGCCAGGATCGACGGCACCAGCCGCTCATGAAAATCGATCTGCATGTGATGGTCGAACGCTGCATCGTCGCGGAACGTCGCCACGACCTGAAACAGATCGGCGTCCGTCTCCGACTGGAACAGTTCATACACGATCGCATCGGGTTCCTGCGCGTGGACCAGCGCCTTGAGTTCCCCCTGCAACGCGATAAGTTCGGTGCGCTTTTCCGGCTTGCTGCGCAATTGCGCAATAAAGCTCTTGCCGCTCATACCGTTTCCCCTTCCAGGTCATAGAGCATCTCGCGCTCGTAGCCGCCCGCCATGCAGCCGATCATCTTTTCGATCAGCGGTTTGCCATGCGCTGTTTCCATATGCGCCTTATCCGCAGCCTCATCGATGAAGGATTCGAAGACCGCGAACATGCCTTCGCCCTCCAGGCGAAAAAATTGAAAGGCGAGCGTTCCGGGTTCACGATCGACGAGCCCTTCCATCTGGCGGGCAAGACTTACAAACTCGGATTCCTTTTCAGGCAAAACCTGAAAGCGCGACAGAAAACTATAGGCCATGGTGCAGTTCCTTCCGCAGCGGGTCGACCGGATCGGCGCGCGCCCCGCCATCCGATTAAAAACAATCATGCCTGTATCTACAAGAAAAAAGAGATGTGCTGATCACTTTGCTGCATCGCAATAAAGTTCAATTCCAGCGTCAGAATGGCCGTGATAAAAAACAAACATGCCTGATTGCCTTTTCCAACTTCTCGTTTAATCTGCCGGCAACTGGGGAACGAAACCGATAACGGTTCGGCGCAGGGAGAGGACAAACACATGATCAACAGAATCTGGCTCGTGAGTTCCGCTTGTGGGGCATTGGCTGCCGCTGTCGTCGCAGCACCGGCATCGGCGCAGACGACCGATGCGCAAACCGCGCCGCAAGCCGCGCAGACCGACAATGTCGGCCTTCAGGACATCGTCGTCACCGCAACCCGTCGCGCCACCAATCTTCAGGATACGCCGATTGCCGTCAGCGCCATCGACCAGACCCTGATCCAACAGGCCAGCCCCCGCGATATCGGCGACCTGGCGGCCTATGTCCCGAATTTTTCGGCCGGGACGATCACCAATTTCAACGCCGCATCCTTTGCCATGCGTGGGGTCGGCCAGACGACCATCATCGTCTATTTCGAGCCGCCCGTCGCGGTGCTGATGGATGACTTCGTCGTGTCCAGCGTCCAGACTCAATTGCTCGATACGTTCGACATCGCGCAGGTCGAAGTCTTGCGCGGACCGCAAGGCACGTTGTTTGGCAAGAACACGACCGGCGGCGCCGTCACCGTGCGCAGCAAACGGCCGGTCATGAATGAACTGTCCATCGAAACGCGCGCGCAAGCGGGCAGCTTTGGCACCCGCAAGATACAGGCGGCGGTCAATGTGCCGATCGTGGACGATATTCTCGCCCTCCGCCTTGTCGGCGGCTATGAGAAGAGCGAGGGCTATTATCGCAACGGTGCCTGCTACGGCCCCGTACAAGGATTTGTCCCCAGCAAATTCGACGGTGCCGCTGGGTGTCTGGGTGGCGAACGCCTCGGTGGCAAGGATGTCTGGCAGGCGCGAGCCAAGCTGCTGTTCGAGCCGACCGATAGGGTCCATGCGCTGCTACAATATGAATGGATCCGCGACACCTCCGACGTCGTGCCTTCCGTCAACGAAAATGCGCTCTACACAGGGTCCGCGCCGTTCCTGACGGACCTGCTCAAAACCATCATCCCTAATCCCAACAGCAATGATCCACTCGATAACGCTGCTTATACCGGCCGCAGCGACGCTCTTCTGAAAATGGGGCTAGGCCAGCGGATCAGCGTGGACGGGATCTACCTCAATCTCGACTTCGACTTCAATATCGGCACGTTGACATCGGTTTCGGGTTATCGGTTCCAGCGATCGCGCCTGCCCAACAGTTATGCAGGCGCTGCGCCCGTTGCAGCCGACGGCCAGTCGCTGTCCTTCTTCGACGCGACTCGTGACGATGACCGCAAGACCTGGCAGCAGGAACTGCGCTTTGCGACCGACACCGGCGGGCCTTTCGATGCGGTTTTCGGCGGCTTTTATCAGAAGGAAAAGATAGACTTCTGCGTCGGGCAAGTTCTGGGCTTTCTCGACCTGACCAGCGGTCCCTTGCCCTTTGGTAATTGGAACGACACGCCCTATATTTTGTGCAACGCGCAAAAATCCGAGTCCAAGGCCTTGTTTGCCGAAGGCACGTTCAAGATCATGCCGGGCCTGACATTGACCGGCGGCGCGCGCTATAGCTGGGAAAACAAAACCTGGTTTGGCCGTCAGCAGACCTTTATCCCAGCCCTTGGCGGCGGGTTTGATCCGACGATCACAATCGGCAACGCCCTGGACGCCAGCGTGTTCAACTATCCCGCAGGCGTCGTCAGCGTCGATGCGCGCGCCCGCGAACTGACCTACCGCGCCAGCTTGGGCTATCAGGCAACGCGTGATGTCTTCCTCTACGGCACATTCTCCCATGGCTTCAAGGGCGGCGGGTTCAACGATCAGATTGGTGGATTTGCGGCATTTGGCAGCGATCTCGACGCCTTTCGGACAGCGGCCGCAGCGACCCGCCCGGAAACCGCCGACAGCTTCGAAGCCGGCATCAAGAGCGAATTTTTCGATAGTCGCCTGCGCTTCAACCTGACCGGCTTCCATGTGAAATATAAGGATCTGCAAAAGCAGCTGAACGTGCCGATAACCGTCAATGGGCAGCCCAATCAGGTGACGGTATTCGTCAATGCCGCGAGCGCGACCGTCAATGGCTTGGAACTGGAAACATCGGCTACGCCGTTTCAGGGTTTCACCCTGCGCGGTGTGATGGGGTATCAGGACGCGAAATACGGAACCTATAATGCGCCCGGTGCAGGCTATGACCTGGCGACCGCGCCGCTGGACCGCGCGCCCAAATGGCAATGGACGGTGGATGGCACCTATGAAGTGCCGGTTGGTGCGGACTGGAAGGTCGTTCTGAACGGTAATGCGGCCTATAGCGGACGCAACCTGTCCACGCAGGCGATCGACGATCCGCTTGGCAATACCTTCCTCAATGCGCGCACCTTGTTCAACGCGTCCATCACGCTGGCGGAAGTGAACGATAAATATTTCGCCCGGCTGATCGGTCGCAACCTGTCCGACAAGCGCTATCGTATCGCGTCGCAAAATGTCGCAGGCTTGTGGCTCAACAGTCAATTTGGCCCGCCACGCTATTTCGGTCTGGAAATCGGGACGAAGTTCAGCCGATGAAATCCATCCTGTTCGCTCCGCTAGCGCTCGCGCTGTCATTGACGGCGTGCGGCCGGGCGGATGGTGAAGCGCCCAATGCCACCGCCGAGCCGAAGGATGCGACCAGCGGCTGGCGCGCCCAACTGACCGATGGCAGTGACGGGCGGGACTGGCCGGCATTTGGCCGCACCTATGGCGAACAACATTACAGCCCGCTCGATCAGGTGAACGCCGACACGGTCAAGCGGCTTGGCCTGGCTTGGTCCTATGATCTGCCGGTGGGCAATCCTGCGACCGGGCCGATCGAAATTGACGGCATTCTCTATTTCGCATCAGGCTACAGCATCGTTCACGCCATCGATGTGCGGTCGGGTAAGCTGCTATGGCAATATGACCCCAAAGCGCCCGAAGCGTCCGGGCACAAGCTACGCCAGGGCTGGGGAAGCCGTGGGATAGCCTATTGGAATGGCAAGGTTTATACCGGGACACAGGATGGCCGTCTAATCGCCATCGATGCCAAGTCCGGCAAGCCGGTCTGGACCGCGCAGACGATGGGCAAGGACGACTATCGCTTCATCAGCGGCCCGCCCCGTGTGTTCGACGGCATGGTCGTCATCGGCAATGGCGGCGCGGACGAGGCGGCCATCCGGGGCTATGCGACGGCCTATGATGCAGAGACCGGGGCGCAGAAATGGCGTTTCTATACGGTGCCGGGCAATCCCGCCAACGGGTTTGAAGACAAAGCCATGGAAATGGCGGCCAAGACATGGTTCGGCGAATGGTGGAAACATGGCGGCGGCGGGACGGTGTGGAACGCCATCACCTATGACGAGGAAAGCGACACGCTGTTGCTGGGCACCGGCAATGGTAGCCCATGGAATCGCAAGATCCGTAGCGAGGGCAAGGGCGACAATCTGTTTCTCTGTTCGATCGTCGCGGTCGATGCCAAGACCGGTGCCTATAAATGGCATTATCAGATCAATCCGGGCGAAAGCTGGGACTTCAACGCCGCGATGGACATGCAACTCGCCGACCTGACGATCGACGGCAAGCTACGCAAAGTGGTGATGACGGCGCCGAAGAACGGCTTTTTCTACGTCATCGACCGGACCAACGGCAAACTCATCTCGGCCAAGCCCTTCGTCACGACGACATGGGCCAAAAGCATCGATCTGAAGACCGGACGGCCGGTGGAAATCGCCAATGCCCGCTACGAAGATGGCCCGGTGACTTTCCGCCCGACGCCCGTCGGCGCGCATAGCTGGGTGCCGATGGCGTTTAGCCCGCAATCGGGCCTGACCTACATTCCGGCGATCGACCTGGAAGTCACGTTCGACGACAGCGGCATTACGGCGAAGAATTGGAAGCGCACGGGTGGCATGGCGCTCGACTATGGCGTGCGACCCGACATCCGCGTGCCTGCGGGCGCAACGGTGCTGAGCTATCTGGTCGCCTGGAACCCGGTGACGCAGAAGGAAGCATGGCGCATTCCGACGCCAGGCCATTTCAACAGCGGCGTGATGGCGACAGGCGGTGGCCTGGTGTTTCAGGGGCATCCCGATTCCCGTTTCAACGCCTACGATGCCAAGACCGGCAAGACGCTGTGGGATTTCGACGCGCGCGCGCCGATCGTCGCGCCGCCGATCAGCTATTGGGTGGATGGTAAGCAATATGTCACCGTCATCGCAGGCATGGGCACGAGCGCCGGGCTGTTCGGTCCGTTGATGACCAAGTTCGGCATCGATTATCGCACCCAGGCGCGCCGCGTCCTGACCTTTGCTCTGGATGGCAAGGGCACATTGCCACCCAAGACCCCCTACACCCCCACGGCACCGGCCGACCCGGATTTCCGCCCCGATGCGGCGGCCGCCAAAGCGGGCGAAGGCATATTCAACCAGCGATGTGCCGTATGCCATGGCGGCGGGGCTGTGGCAGGCGGCGTTGCGCCCGACCTGCGGACATCGGGCGTTATCCTATCGGCGGAGACACTGACCGCGATCTTGCATGATGGGATGCTGGTTTCCAACGGCATGCCCCAGTTCGAGGAATTAAGCGCCAAGGACCGTGAAAATATCCGCCACTATATGCGGACACGAGCGGACGACTTGCGCAAAGGGCGGCCCTGATGGGCCGCCCCTCCTTTTAGAGCGACCGAACCGGATCCTTGCCATCCCATCGCGCCGCAACATCCTTCACATCGGCGAATAATGCCCGCATCGGTTCGCCCATTTCGATCAGTTCGACCATGGTGCCGGGAAACAGCCTGTCGGTATCCAGATAGGCGAAGCGCGATATGGGCAGCACACCTTCCAGGGCGACGCCAATCCCTGCAGCGCGGGCCGCCGCCATCTGTGCGTCATAGTCGGTGGCGATCGTGCCCAGATGATGCACGCCGCTGCGTCCTGCATCCAGAAATTCCCGATAGATGGATGGCGCGCTGCCAGGCTGGATGATCTCTATCATGGTATCGCCACTATAGGATATCGCCGCCTGTCCCAGCAGGTCGTAATCCGGCGCCACGCGCTGTCCCCGCACCTCGATCCATTCCGCCTGCAATGGCAGAGGAAAGAGAAAGAAGGGACCAATGCCCATCGTGCTGACCATATGGTCGATCGCTGCCATCGCGTCCGGCACCACATAGGCGATCTGGAACACTGGCCCGAATGTCTGGCTCATCGCTTCATCCTCTCACATTGTCTCATTCGCCTGTGCTGCACCGGCCGGAACGCGAATAAGCTTGCAAAACAATCATGCATGTTTTTTATTGCAAGTCGAGCCGCTTCAGAACGGACTCGCAGCGACAATGAAGGTCGCAAAGGAGAGATGCGATGACGGTCGACTTCCGCCTGTGGAATATCCATGTCGGGACACCCCACCCCTTTAACGATCCAGCTCCGCCGATCGACAACGGCACCGATCGCCCAACCAGCGCGCGCTATCATGACAAGGCGTTCGCCGCCGCGGAATGGGAAACGGTATTCGCCCGAAGCTGGTTGCTGGCCTGCCCCCTGTCCGACGTCCGCGAACCGGGCGACTTTGCCACGTTCGACATCGGGCCGGAAAGCTTCATCATCGTGCGCGGCGATAATGGCGATGTTCATGCCCATTATAATGTCTGCCCCCATCGCGGCAGTCGGCTGGTGCTTGCCGACACCGGTAGCGCGGCGCAATTCACCTGCCCGTTCCATAGCTGGCAGTTCGATCTGGAAGGGCATAATATCGCGGTTACCGACCCTGAAACATTCCGCCCGGAGGTTTTATGCCATGATCTGAATATGACCTCCGTCCGCTGCGAAGTGGCCGCTGGTCTGGTATTTATTTCCATGGACCCGGACATCGAGCCAGTCGCGCAATGGTTAGGCCCCGTGTTGCCGCAACTGGAGCTTTATGAAATCGATAGGATGCATGTCGTCCAGCATCGCAAGTCCGATTGGGGTGCCAACTGGAAGGGCGGCGTCGATGCCTTTGCCGAAATCTATCATCTCCATGCCGTCCATCCCCAGACCCAGTGTCTGATGGACGACCGCACCCAGATCGATCTCTATCCCGGTGGCCTCAGCCGCCAGTTCGTGCCCTTTGCCCAACCCAGCCCCCGTTTCCCCGACCAGGACAGCGTCAATCCAGGCATCGCCATGATGTTGCAGGACGCCGGGATCGACCCTGCCAGCTATCAGGGGACGGCCCATGACACGCGGGCAGCGGTGCAGCAGGCCAAGCGGGAGCGCGCGGCGCGACACGGCCTGAACTATGACCGGTTCAGCGATACGCAACTAAGTGACTCGACGGTCTATAGCCTGTTTCCCAACGCGCAGATCGGCTGTCACCCCGAAGCGATCTTCCTGCACCGCTTCCTCCCGCACGCGACCGATCCGAACCAGTTTACCTATGATACCTGCATCCTGTATCGCCACGTCGATGCACCGGGTTATTGCCCGCCTGCATGGATGGGGCTGGGCGACGATATCGACCTGACCGGCGATGACCGGCCCGACATCGTCCACACCGGCCTGGGCGAGCCGCCGGGCCTTGGCGAAGTGCTGGATCAGGATTCCGACCTTCTTCCCATCGTCCAGGCAGGCGCACGCTCACGCGGCTTCCGCGGTCCCTTGTGGAGCGAACAGGAAGCGAGGCTGCGGCATTTTCATGCCGAACTGGACCGGCGCATGGCACAGGGGTCGCGGTCATGAATTATGACCCGCGCAGTTGGGCCGTGCATAAGGGGTCGGTGCATCCCTTCGATGCGCCTGCCCCCTATGTCGACAATGGCACAGCCGTACCCGACCCGGCCCGCTACACCGACCCCGGCTTTGCCGCCAAGGAATGGGACCGGGTCTTCACCAAATGCTGGTTGCTGGCGGGGCCGGTCAGCGACGTGCGCGAACCGGGCGACTGGATGCGGTTCGACATCGGCGTGGAAAGCTTCATCATCGTGCGTGGCGACGATGGGGCGCTGGCCGCCCATTACAACGTCTGTCCCCACCGCGGCAGCCGACTGGTGATGGACGATGTCGGATCGCAGAGCAGTTTCACTTGCCCCTTCCACAGCTGGAAATTCGCGCTGGACGGTCGCAACATCGCGGTGACCGACGCCGAGACATTCCGGCCCGAAGTGTTATGCCACGACATCAACCTGTCGTCGGTGCGCGTCGAGGAAGCGGCCGGGCTGGTCTTCATTTCCATGTCGGACGATGTGCCCCCGCTACGCGACTATCTGGGCACCATCCTGCCCATGCTCGAAACCTATGAAATGGACCAGATGTATGTGGTCCAGCATCGCCGGTCCGACTGGGCGGCCAATTGGAAAGGCGGGGTGGACGCCTTTTACGAAAGCTATCACTTGCACGCCATTCATCCGCAGACCATGGGGATGCTGGACGACCGCACCCATATCGACCTGTTCGAAAATGGCATGAGCCGCCAGTTCGTGCCCTTTGGCCAGCCCAATTCGCATTTCCCCGATCAACAGGGGATCAATCCGGGCATCGCCGTGATGCTTCAGGATGCGGGGCTTGATCCGAAGAGCTTTGACGGCACCGCCGCTGACAGCCGGTCGGCCATCGCCATGGCCAAGCGGGACCGAGCCAAGCGTCTGGGCCTCGACTATGACCGGTTCAGCGACGCGCAGCTGACGGACGCCACCATATTCGGCGTGTTCCCCAATGCCCAGATCGGCTGTCATCCCGAAGCGGTGTTCCTGCATCGGTTCAAACCGCATGCCGACGACCCGAACCAGTTCACCTATGACACCACCATATTATATCGCCACATCGACGTGCCCGGTTATGGTGCGCCCTTGTGGATGGGATTGGCGGACGATGTCGATATGTCGGGCGAGACACGGCCTGACGTGGTGCATACCGCCCTAGGGGAATCGCCGGGCATGGGCGAAGTGCTCGATCAGGATTCCGACCTTCTCCCTATCGTTCAAGCCGGTGCCCGCTCGCGCGGTTTTCGCGGGCCGCTATGGGGAGAGCAGGAAGCGCGCCTGCGCCATTTCCACAACCATCTCGACCAGTGGATGAGCAAGCCGGATTGAACCCAGGCACGGGGCGCGTCCAACGCGCCCCGTGCCCTCCGGTCAGAATGGCCGGATGGTCACGCCATTGTCGACCACCATCTCCGCGCCAGTGACGAAGCGCGATTCATCCGAGGCCAAGAACACAATCATCGCCGCCACATCTTCGGGTGCGCCGCTTTCGCCGGGTTTCAATATACCGGCGGGGACGGTCTTTTCCTGACCGGACCGCCCCTCCGCCTGTTGCACCATCGGCGTTTCGATCGAGCCGGGATGCACCGAATTACAGCGGATCTTATATCCCTTTTCCTGGCACATCACCGCAATCGACTTGGTCATCGACCGCACAGCACCCTTGGCAGCGGAATAAGCGAAGAAGATCGGATAGCCGAGCAACGCGCCCGTGGATGACATGTTGATGATGGACCCGCCATCGTTCCGGTTCATAAACGGGATCGCATATTTGCATCCTAGAAAGACGCCTTCGCTCATCACGGCGTTGACCCAGCGATATTGTTCCAGCGTGGTGTCTTCGACATCAGCGCTCAACACGACGCCAGCATTGTTAACCAATATGTCGAGCCGCCCGAACCGCTGTTCGATGGCCTCCATGGTGGCAATCCAGTCTTTTTCCGACGCTACGTCGAGTGCCAGTGCCATTGCGTCGCCGCCGATTTGGTCCGCAACGCGTTGGGCGGTTTCCAGTTTGACGTCGGTTACGACCACCATGGCTCCTTCTCGCGCCAGCGCGACGCAATCCGCGGCACCAAGGCCCGAACCGCCGCCTGTGACCAACGCAACCTTGCCTTCTACCCGGCCCATATCACTCTCCTGATCCAGCGTGCATTGTCACGCCCTGTATGACGTCCACGATAACGCAGACGTTCCGTGCGTCCAGATAAAACATTCAGGATTGTCTTTTTTAACGGCCGCTCTACCATGCCATTACGGATGATATGGAACAGGATATTGTATGACGCGACATCGGCTCGCCACTCTGGATGATGTGCCCGAAACAGGTAGCAAGGCATTCGATGTCGATGGTCGTTCTGTCCTGGTGTGCCGATCCAGCGCCGGTGTTTTCGCGATCGAGAATATGTGCAGCCACGCCTATGCCCTGCTGGAGGGTGGAAAGGTAAAGGGACCGTATATCTTTTGCCCCCTGCACGGTATCCGTTTCAACATGCGTGACGGCACACCTAACGGCACGCTCACGAAAAAGCCGATCGCCGTGTATGAAACCGAGTTGATCGGTGATGAAATCTACGCCGACATTCCAAACGACTGATATTCGTCGAACTGCTGCCTAAGGGCAGCCAATGCGACCAAGGCTTTGACGCCTCCGCGCTGCGCCACAGGGTAAGCGGAAGTCGATGACCATCGCAGCCAAGCGATCAGACCATTATTTGCGACTGCGCGCGCCGCCCGGCAAACTAGGGCCATCCAAGATCATCGGAACAGCCAGGGTGCGCGATCCCGTGCGTACTTCGCTTGCGCGGAACCGGAATTGGCGGCCGCATACCGCGCGTGGGCGAAACCCGTCACCTTTCCGTACTACATGTAACATGTTCAAATTCATCGATAAATAATTGTCAGGACAGTGTTCATATAAAAAGCAAACATGATTGTCGTTTTGGCCTTTCAATAAACGAACATCTATGTTCTTTTATGGCTGTCGCTGCATTGGCAGTGGTCACCATTCCGAGTCGCAACACAAGCGACCGGGATTTGAGAGGGAGGATGCTATGGGTGGATTCCGCCAACGGTCGAATTACGTCTACGGGGCAGCCGTAGGCCTGCTATTCTCAAGCGTTAGCACCATTGCCGTGGCGCAAACGGATGCAGGGCAAGTCGCTTCAAACCCACCGCCAGCCTCAGCGCCGCAAGAGCGCGGCCAAGTGTCAGGTCTCGAAGATATCGTCGTTACCGCCCGCCGTGTGTCGGAATCGCTTCAAGACACGCCGATTGCCGTCACGGCTTTTTCATCGGAGGCCATCGATCGCAAGTTCGCGACGGATATTCGCGCACTTGCCGGCGATGTGCCGAACGTGGTCATCACCAATGTGCCCGGCTTCAACGCCGCCTCGATCGGTATCCGCGGGCAATCCACAGGCGATATCATCCTGACCTTCGAGCCTGCGATCGGTGTCGTCGTTGACGATTTCGTGCTGGCGCATGTGCAGACCCAATTATTCGACCTTTTCGACATTGAACGTATCGAAGTGTTGCGCGGCCCGCAGGGAACTTTGTTCGGGAAGAACACTGTCGGCGGTGTCGTCAATGTCCTCACCAAACGCCCCGAACGGACCTTTGGCGGCGAGTTGCGTGTGGGTTATTCGAGCTTCAATACCAAGGATATCAAGGCGTCGCTCAACGTCCCGCTTGCGGACAATCTGTTCTTCCGCGTCGCTGGCTCCTTCCAGGAAGGCGATGGCTATTACCGCCTGTCGAAGAATAATGGCGTCGATGGCATACAGGGGCTGCCGGGCACAGGAAAGCGTCGCAGTGGCAGCCGCTATTTCAGCGGCCGGGCCAAACTGCTCTGGGAACCAACGCCCGACACCGACCTGATGCTGACCTATGAAATGCTGCGCGATCGCGGCGATTCACCGCCGAGTGTCAATGAGACGCCCGCCGGGTTTCTGTTCGACGTCGTTGGTTTTCCAGGCATCCAGACAACCGGAAAAAGCCCTTTTGAGACCGGCACGACATTATGTGCGGGTGACGCGAACAATGTCGGCAATGCTACCACGCCAACCTGCCCCGGCACGTTGCGGGGGCATCGCATCGATGTCGACGGACTATATCTGCGGGGTGAGCACAGGATCGATGGTGTCGGTGCGATAACGATGGTGGGCGGATACCGCCGTGTGAAATCGATCCTGCCGTCTGATTATACCGGCGAGAACGCCTTTCTCTTCGTGTCGACCCGCGACGATGTGCGCGAGCAATATAGTTTGGAAACCCGCTTCAGCTCCGATTTTTCGGATAGGCTGAAGATGACGGTAGGCGCCATGTATTGGGGACAGACGCTGGACGCCAACGCGACGTCTCTGCTTGGCTTCCTGCGTTTCCTTGGCGATCCCACGGCACTGACCGATCCGAACCAGTCGACGGCGGACTATAAGGTCGATAGCTATGCCGTGTTTGGCGAAGCCGAATATAAGCTGGCGGAAGCCTTCTCGCTGTTCCTGGGTGGACGGTATACGAAGGAGGAAAAGAGCTTCTCCATCCGGCCGCAGGTCCGCAGGTCCACGATCGCAACGGGGTTCTGGCCAGAATATTCCGATAGCGCCAAATTCTCCAAGCCGACGATCAGAGCAGGCTATCGCTGGGAAATTGCCGACGGGATCAACAATTATTTCACCTACAGCCAGGGCTATAAGTCGGGTGGCTATAATGAGCAGGCGATGTCGGCAACCTCGGCTCTGCCCTTCCGGGAGGAGACGGCGGACAGTTTCGAACTAGGGCTGAAAACGGAAACGCCCGATCGGCGCCTGCGCTTCAACGCCGCTGCCTTCTACGTGAAATATAATGATCTGCAGCGTGACGCGGTCGTGCCGTTCATCGACCCCATCACGGGTCTGCCTGGCCAAGAGACACGCACGACCAATGCCGGCAGGGCCGAGGTCTACGGACTGGAACTGGAACTGGGTGCGGTGCCGGTCGATGGCCTGACGCTGGGTGCATCAATGGGTTATCAAAAGGCCAGATATCTGGAATTTTTTACCGACATCGATGGCAACGGCACGAACGAGGATGCGTCTTTCCTCAAATTGCGCAACGTGCCGAAGATCACGGCGAATGTTACCGCCAACTATGAATTTCCACCTGCAGCATGGGGGCAGATCAGCCTGAATGCAGATGCCAATTACCAGTCGGAATATGAATCGGTGACGCTCAACGCACCCTTCACGCAGGGGCAGGCGCGAACGCTGGTCGGGGCCAGCATCCACTGGTCCGATCCGTCGGAAAGATACCGAGTGTCGGTCTATGGGCGCAACCTGCTCGACAAAGTCTACCGTGTTTCCGCCAATTCCGTCGCGGGGCTGTTCAACTTCACCAATTATGCGCCGCCGCGCTCCTTTGGTGTCGAATTTGCCGCGAAATTCTGAGCCACAAGATGTCTTTAGCCTGTCCCCTCCCGATCGCCGTCATTGTCCGACGCGATCTGGACATACCTGCCGGGTCAGCGTGGCCGACCCGGCAAATTTTTCAGGCTGTGGGCGCGCCCGATGCCTTCAGGGACAAGATCGAACGCAAAACTTATCCGGTCTTGTGCACCGCCGAAGGGCAAGGTCGTATGCCACAGATAGGACGGGAACAGGATCATCCGCCCCGCCCGTGGTTCGTAGGCGTGGCGTGTGCCACCACCGCCCAGACTGTCGGGCAAGGCCCCAATCGCGAACCAACCCTGCTGCCCTTCGACCGTTTCTTTCGGCAAGGCGGGATAATAGACCCCCGACAGCCAGTTGGGCGCATGGATATGCGGTTCCACGGCGCCGCCCGGCGACAATATCGTTCCCCACATCGTCAGCGTCCAACGATCGGGCATCGCTTGTACGAAGGGGTGTGCGCTACGGACCAGACCCGCCAGATAGGCCTCAAGCTCGCCCGTCGCAATCTGCGCCAAGGCTTGCAACGCCGGTGTGTCGGCCTTCGCAAGGTTGTCGCTTTGCTGCCCTTTGCGGGTCACAAGACCGTCCGGTTCGAACGTCAGCGAAGCGTGGCTGCGCAGTTCGCCTTCCAAGGCGGCGTTGAAAGCGGCCATGGAAGAGAAACCGGGCGCGCTGTCGACATCCACGACCTTTACGAACCGATCAAGTCCGATAAGTTCGCGCCGTTCTTCGGCATGACCCAAATGATCGAGGGCAGCCGATTTGAGAGCCAGCGGGGTCGTCACGGTTGGCAATGCCGCAATAAGACGATCCGTCACGCCGACGGCGTCATCATATCGGCCCATGCGGATCAAGGCGCGCGCCAGGTTGACGCCCACGGGGTGGTTGATCGGCCCGGTTGCGAATGCGGTCGCATAAATAGCAACCGCTTCTTGCAGATTGCCCTTCGCTTCCAGCAGTCCGCCGAGTTGATTGGCCGCGCGCGCATGTCCCGGCAGGCGCTGGACCATCTCCATCGCGCTTGCTTCGGCCTCGCTCATGCGCCCTTCTGCGGACAGCGCGTCGACCAGATTAAGCGCTGCCTCGACATGATCGGGGCGGATCGAGAGCGCCTTGCGATAGGCAGCGATCGCATCGCCATGCCGCCTCGTGCGCGCAAGCGCGACACCCAGATTGTTCCAGGCCTCGAAATGCCCAGGATTGGCGGCGATGGCCTGCCGCAATGGCGTTTCGGCCTCTTCGGCGCGATCTGCGGCGATCAGGCAGGAACCGAGATTGGCAAGCGTCACCGCCGATCCTGGGCGCAAGACAAGCGACCGTTGCAACGTCTCGATCGCCTCCGCAAATCGCCCGGCCTTCTTGAGCGCAATGGCGTGGTTGCCGAGACGAGCGGGATTATCCGGGTCACCGGCCCGCGCGCGCGCAAAAGCGTCCAGCGCTGCGGCATCGTCTCCCGTGCGCTGGGCAACCAGCCCCAGCAGCGTGAGAGCGTCGGGATCATCATGGCGCTGAGCCAGCAGCGCCGCGATATGCGGCCGGGCCGCTGCCGGATCTGGCCCTTGCGCCAGCCTGACCGCCTTATCCAGCAAATCCGAATACATTGATCGAAAGGCCTCACAGATGATTGGCGTACTCATGCATGTCCGCACGAAGCCGGAAAAGTCAAACAGCTTTGCCGCACTCGTCGCCCAACTGCAAAAGGACGTGCGGGCGAATGAACCCGATGTCCCGATCTTTCAGGTCATGCGCAGCCAGGACGACCCCGCGCTGTTCGTCTTCATCGAAGTGTTCGCGAATGAAGCGGCACGGCGTGCCCATGCGGACATGCCCTATCACAAGGCGATGTCGGTCGCAGGCTGGGCCTGTGTCGAGGGTGATCCGGACATCCGCCTGTTCACGCCATTGACCGATCATCACATTCAAGGAGACGCATAATGATCGCTTCGCTCGAAGGACGGGTGGCACTGGTGACAGGCTGCACCGGTGGCATCGGTTCGGAAATCTGCCGCACATTGGCCGAGGTAGGCGCTACCGTTATCGGCGCTGATATCGCTGCCGACGGAACCGCCTGGAGCCAAGGCATAGCTAACAGCCAATATCACCCGTTAGATGTCACCAACGAGGACGACTGGCAGAGGGTGGTCGCCGCCGTCGAGGCGGACCATGGCGCGCTGGATATTCTGGTGCATGTCGCGGGTATCGTGGTGGTCGAAAAGATGCAGAACACCAGCATCGAACAATGGCGCAAACAGATGGCCGTCAATGTCGATGGTCCGTTTTTGGGCACGAAAGTCGCGGCCGACCTGATGCAGCGTACCGGTGCCCAACGTCCCTTCGGCAGCTCCATCATCATCATTTCGTCGGTAGCGGGCATGATCGGGTCGCCGCTGCATACCGGCTATTGCGCATCGAAGGGCGCCGTGCGGCTATTTTCGAAAGCCTGCGCGATGGAGTTCTCGGCGCTTGGCTACAAGATTAGGGTGAACAGCGTTCACCCCAGCGGTGTGAACACCACCATGGTCGATCACATCCTGCAACGGATCGTCGATAATGGGTTCGCGGCGTCGGTGGAGGAGGCCGCCAAGGGCCTTGCCCCCGCCCATCCGATTGGGCGCATGGCCGATCCGATCGACATCGCCAAGACGGTGCGCTTCCTGGCCTCCGACGAGTCCGGCTACATGCATGGCTCCGAACTGGTGGTCGATGGCGGATATACCGCGCAATGACCCGCTTTGCCGGACAGATTGCGCTGGTCACCGGCGGCACGTCGGGGATCGGCGAAGCGGTTGTGCGGTCTTTCGCGGCGCAGGGCGCGAAAGTCGCCATTTTGTCCAACGCCCCCCAGGATGAACTCGACGCCGCGATAGCGAGTGGTAGCGTCGCGGCAGCCCGGCAGGTTGATATCGCCGATGCAGATGCGGTGGCGCACGCCGTAGCATCGATCGAAACCGAACTCGGCGCCGCCGACATATTGGTCAACAACGCTGCCATCTGGCAGCCCAATCCGGTGCCGGACAGTCCGATCGCGCTGTTCGACCGGCATATCGACGTCAATCTGAAAGGCAGCTTCTACGTCACCCAAGCAGTGCTTCCCGCGATGATCGCGCGGGGCGAAGGCCGCATCATCTTCGTCAGCTCGGTCAGCGGGATTGCGGGTCGTGCAGGCGATAGCGCCTATTCGGCATCGAAAGCCGGGGTCGCCATGCTGGCCCGCACCCTAACGGCCGAACAGGGACCAAAAGGCATCCGCATCAATTGCGTATGCCCCGGCGCCGTCGCGACGCCCCTGACCGCTGGCCTGCGCACACCGGCGGGCGAGCAGGCGATCGCGGCGATGATGGAAAACCTTCCCAGCCCCCGGCGCCAGTTCTTCATGGACCCGACGCAGATTGCCGACCTCATTCTCTATCTGGCCAGTCCCCAATCCAGCGCGGTCCATGGCGCTGTGATCGCCGCCGACGAAGGCCTGACCGCCACCATGTAATTCCATTCGAGGAGATTGAAGATGACCATCGAGCATGACGCCGGAAAAACGGGCGATCTTATCGTAAACATCGCCGATGCCCGCGCACATGAGTTGGGACAGGGGACCACCATTCGCCTGCTGCGCTACAGCGAGGAGACGGGCGATTGGGTGCTGTGGGTCGAAATGCAGCCCGGCGCGACATTCGCACCGCACTGGCATCTGGGGCATGGCCAATATTTTGTCACGAAGGGCGAACTGCTCTACGATGTCGGGTCGGCACCAGCCGGAACCTACGGCTATGAACCGATCGGGTCGCGCCACAACGAAGCCCGGTGCGAGCAAGTGACGGAATATCTGTTCATGGGCCATGGCGCGGTCGCCTTTACCGGCCCGGACGGCGACGTACGCTTCATCCTGAACCATGAATTTCTGCGCGACCTCGCCCAAGGCGCGCTGGTCTCCGACATCTCGAACGAGGGCACCGACGCTGCCCTGGCGGCGGCTTGACCATGACCAACGCCCGCGTTGCGCGCCTGCGCGCCCAGCTTGCCGCAGAAGGTTTGAGTGCCGTCGTCCTCAGTCACCCGCATGATGTCCGATACGCTACCGGCTATCATTCGGTGCTGGAACGCTGGACACAGATGGAGCCGTTTGCCGCAGCGATCCTATTCGCCGATCCGGCCAAGCCCACCATATTAGTGATCCCGGAAGCCAATCTGGGCATCGTCGCGGTCCTCAACCGTCACGCGCCCACCTGCACTTTCGACGAGATCCGCACGTTCGACATGCTGAACTTCTGCGAGGTGAGCCGCTATGTCGATCCTGATCGCGCAAGCAGTCGCCTTGCCGATGATGCCATGGCGATTGCGGGTGCCATCCGCGGCACATGCCAGCCCGACATAGCCGCGGCCGTGACGGCGGCGATGGTCGATCATGGGCTGGTCGGATGTACGATCGGCTTCGACGAACATCGCCTCTCCGCTGCCGCCATGTCGGGGGCACCGCATGTCTATCGCGACGCGCTCGACCTGATGATGCGCGTGCGCGTGGTGAAGACGCCGGAGGAACTGGCGCGCTATCGCACGGTGGGCAAGATGGCCGATCGCGTCATCGCGCATGCCGGGTCGCTGCTTCACGAAGGGGCGGACTGGAACCATGTCCAGGCGGGCATTTGCGACTTCATGGTCCGCAACCAGGTCATTCCCGTCGATGAAGGTGCGATGCTCTTTGGCGGAAGCTATGATGGCGATGACTTTATCCCCGACCTGTTCCGCACCGCAGGGAATCGCCCGCTGCGCAAGGGCGACATTGTCATTCTCGAAACACAGGGAGTCCTCGACGGCTTCTGGATCGATATCAACCGGACCGCCGTCATCGGGACGCCCCCACCGGACTATCAACGGCTGCACGACATCTTGCGCGATGGCTTTCTCAAGATGGTGGACATGCTGCGTCCAGGCGTATCGACCAACAGCCTGCCTGCGATCGGCTACGACCATCTCAAGGCGCACGGCGTCGCTGCACCGGAAAAGCTGCTGGTGGTCGCCCATGGCATCGGCCTGATGCCGCTCGAAATACCGCTTCCCTATCCTGCTGCCGGGCTGGCGGGTGTGAAGCAGGGGTTCGTGATGGAAGAAGGCATGCTCATCAGCCTCGACAGCCTGTTCTTCGGCGCAAAGCTTGGCCCGTGCCACATGGAAAATGTCTACGCCATCACCGCTGATGGGCCCGAACCCATGTACGCCGCGCCGCTCGAACTGATCGTGGCCGACCGCAGCTCTGCCTCCGCCGAAGCCGCCTTTGCCTGAAAGTCCTTATCCCCTGAAGGAATAGTCATGACCGATAGACCCAACGATCGCAGCCTTGAAAAATACCGCAGGATGTTGCGTATCCGCCATTTCGAAGACAAGGCGGAAGCCATTCATGCTGCCGGCGAAATTCCTGGCGCACTCCACACCTATGCCGGGCAGGAAGCCTCCGGCGTCGGTGCCTGCATCGCGCTGCGTAACGACGATTATATGGTGGGTACGCATCGCAGCCATGGTCATCCCATCGCCAAAGGGGCCAAGTTACGCCCGTTGATGGCCGAACTGCTCGGCAAGGCGACGGGCATCTGCAAAGGCAAGGGTGGCTCGATGCACCTGTCCGACTTTTCCGTCGGCAGCCTGGGCGAAACGAGCATTGTCGGGTCCGGCATACCGGTTGCAGCAGGTGCGGCGCTGGGGTCAAAGCTGCAAGGCAACGATCGCGTCGCGCTGTGCTTTTTCGGCGATGGCGCAACCAACGAAGGGGCTTTCCACGAAGGCATGAACCTGGCGGCGGTGTGGAAGCTGCCAGCGATCTTCGTGTGCGAGAATAATGGCTATGCCGTTTCCACGCCAGCCTCCGCCGCAGTGCCGGTGAAGGACATAGCCGAGCGGGCAAAGGCCTATGCCATGCCCGCGATCATCGTCGATGGGCAGGATGTCGATGCAGTGGAAGCGGCCGTGACGGAAGCTGTGGAGCGTGCCCGTACCGGCGGTGGGCCGACCCTGGTCGAGACCAAGACCTATCGGTACGCGGATCATGCCGTGAACATGGGCCGCATCTTGCTGGATCGGGGCACGGAAGTGGACGAGTGGCGCAAGCGCGATCCGCTCACGCTCTATCGCGCGCGCCTGCTGGAAGCGGGAGTCACCGCCGCCATACTCGATAGCATGGAGCAGGAGGTGGCCGACGAAGTCGCCGACGCCCTGCAGTTTGCGCGCGACAGCGCCTATCCCGAACAGGCCGATGCGTTTGACGATGTGTTCGTCGATCGTCTGCCCATCCCCGATTACCTGACCGCTTGAAGGCAAGGACCAGTTCATGACCAAGGCCACATATCTCGAAGCGATCCGCCAGGCACAACATGAGGAAATGTCGCGCGACAAACGCGTCTTCATCATGGGCGAGGACATCATCTGCAACGTGTTCGGCACCACGACCGGCTTCGTCGATTCCTTTGGCGTGGAGCGCGTGCGCGATACGCCGATTTCGGAAAATGGATTCATCGGCGCGGCGGCCGGTGCGAGCATGGTGGGGATGCGACCCATCGTCGATGCGACCATCGCCTCATTCCTCTATCCTGCCATGGATCAGATCATGAGCATTATCGCCAAGTCCCGCTATATTTACGGCGGACAGGCGACGTTGCCGCTCGTGATCCGTACATGCCTGTTCTACGGCAATTCCAACGCGGCGCAGCATAGCGACCGACCCTATTCGATGTTCATGAACGTTCCAGGTCTCAAGATCATGGTGCCGTCCAGCGCCTATGACATGAAAGGCATGTTGAAGGCCGCAATCCGTGATGATGACCCGGTCCTGTGTTTCGAAGACAGCACCTGCTGGACCAGCAAGTCCGACATGCCCGACGATCCAGATTTCATCATTCCGTTGGGCAAGGGGGACATCAAGCGGGAAGGCACCGACATCTCCGTGATCGCCGTTGCCGGCGCGGTTCCGTTGGCGCTCAAGGCCGCGCAACTGCTGGCGAAGGAGGGCATATCGATCGAAGTCGTGGACCCACGCAGCTTGGTGCCACTCGACAAGGCGCTCATCTTGAAATCGGTGCGCAAGACCGGCCGCGCGATCACGGTCGATCCCGCCCATCAGACATGCAGCGCCGCCAGCGAGATATCCGCCCTGATCGTCGAGCAGGCATTCGACGCGCTGCGTGGCCCGGTATTGCGGGTCGCGACAGCCGATACGCACCTGCCTTTCTCGCCCGCCATCGAAAAGGCGCTCTATCCCACCGTCGACCGCATCGTCGCGGCCGCTCGCACCCTTGTCGGTGCGGCCCGACCCGTTCCGGCATAGGAGGACATCATCATGGCCAACATGAAGGTGCTGCTCCCCCAGTTCGGGATGGGAATGCAGGATGCCGAAATCGTCCGATGGCTCAAGGCCGTAGGCGACAAGGTCGAGGCAGGCGAACCTTTGCTCGAAGTGGAAGCGGCCAAGGCAACCGTCGAAGTACCGTCACCCGGTTCGGGAACCCTGACCGACATTTTGGTAGCGGAAGGCGAATCCGCCGATGTCCGCAGCCACATCGCGACGATCCTGGTCTGACATGCCAAGGATATGGCGCAAACGGCGATGGGCCATTGGCGGCCTCATCTTGCTGGTCGCCCTTGCAGGCGCGGGCCTATGGTGGCGTATTGCGCACCCGCCGTTGCCGCCTTTGTTCATCCCTACCCGCCTTCCCGTCCAAACCCCCTGGGCACAATGGGGGGCTACGGCGGCCGGCACGCGCTATACGGAGGCGGCGCAGATCGTACCAGGCAATGTCGGGCATCTCCAGGTCGTCTGGCGCTATTCGACGGGCGAACTGTCGCGTCGCCCGGAAGCGATGTTGGCCAACAGCACCAGCGAGACCACGCCGATACTGGCCGCGGGTTCGCTTGTGACATGCACCCCCTTTTCCCGCGTCATCGCGCTTGATCCGGCCACGGGACGGGAGAAGTGGACGTTCGATCCCAAGATCGACCCGAATTTCAAGCTGCCCGATCAATATATCTGTCGCGGCGTATCGCAATGGCGCGATCCCGAAGCGGCGTCGGGCGCGCTGTGCGCCGAGCGCATCATACTAGCCACAGTCGACATGCGCCTGATCGCGCTGGATGCCCGCACCGGGCGGACCTGCCCCGGATTTGGCCAGAACGGTACGGTGCGGATCGATCCGGGGCCACTCCATCATCCTGGCGAGGTCAAGCTGGCCGCACCTGCAGCGATCGCGGCAGGCAGCATCGTGGTCGGCACGTCGGTTCTGGACAATGTCCGCGCCAGCGCCCCGCGCGGCATCATTCGCGCCTATGATGTTCGGACGGGGCAGCCGCGCTGGACATTCGACCCCATTCCCCAGACCGGCGGCAGCGATCGCGACTGGATGGGCGATAGTCGCCTGAAAACCGGTGCTGCCAATGTCTGGTCGGTCATATCTGCCGATACGCAGCGCGGGCTGGTCTTCCTGCCCACGTCCAGTGCATCGCCCGACTATTATGGTGGCCAGCGTCCGGGTGACAACCGGCATGCCAACAGCGTCGTGGCGTTGAATGCCCGAACCGGTGCGCTCGTCTGGGCGCGCCAGCTGATCCATCATGATATCTGGGATTATGATACGCCCGCTCAACCGACCCTTGTCGACATCCAGCGCGATGGTCGCGCGGTCCCGGCACTGGTCCAGCCTACCAAGCAAGGCTATGTCTTCATCCTCAACCGTCGAACCGGTGCGCCGCTATTTCCCATCGACGAAGTGCCGGTACCGCAAGGTGGAATGCCGGGCGAGTGGCTGTCACCGACGCAGCCGCGACCAAGATTGCCCAAGCCGATCGTACCGCAATCCGTAAAGCCGGAGGACGCATGGGGTTTTACCGCCTGGGACCGCGGGAAATGTCGCGACCTCATCGCCCGCTATCGCAGCGAAGGGCTGTTTACCCCGATCAGCGAACGCGGGACGATCACCTACCCCGCCGCTTCGGGTGGCGCGAACTGGGGGGCGGGTGCGATCGATCCTGCGCGGCAAATCTACTATATCAATTCCAGCCGCATCGCTTCCGTCATCCGGTTGCGTCGGCGCGCGCCGGGCGCCGGTGGGACCGTCAAGCTCTCGGCGACCGAAGACGTGTCCCCGATGGCGGGCACCCCTTATGAAGTGAAGCGCGAATGGTTGCTGTCGCCGTTGGGCGCCCCCTGTACCAAGCCGCCATGGGGCGGACTGACCGCGATCGACCTGCGATCGGGCCGCACGCTTTGGGACGTGCCGCTGGGCACCATCAACGACAAGGTCGCCGTACCGCTGCCCTTCGATCTCTCCTTGGGCACGCCCAATATCGGCGGGCCGATCGCAACGAAGGGCGGCGTCCTGTTCATCGCCGCAACCATGGACGGCTATCTGCGGGCGATCGAAATGGCCACGGGGAAGGAATTATGGCGCGACGCCCTACCCGGTGGCAGCCAGACGACACCGATGAGCTATATGGCGGGCGGGCGGCAATTCGTGGTCGTCGCGTCGGGCCAGCATATGTGGTTTCAAACCAAGCGATCGGATGAGATCGTGGCCTACGCCTTGCCGATGAAATGATCGCCTTCGTCGCGTTGCGCGCGGTTGGTAGACGCGCGCGACCCGATGTCGCTCAGTCCCAATGACATCTGCTTTTCCGCCAGCATGGCGATATAGCTACTACGAACAGGATCGATCAGGACGAGACTGGCGGTCTTGAGAAAATTGGCATGGAGTTCGATACGGCAGTGATCTTCATCGACGGCGCCCACCGCCCAGCGATGATAGAGGGTCGTGCGGCTGAGCGGAACAGGAAAGTGTCGTAAGGGGCATTATTTCCTTTCAAAAGTCCCATTCGGAATTAGGTTGGCGTAGCGGTCTGAGGCCGCCGTTTGCGACGGCGTCAGGCACGGAGAAGTCGTAGCGGCCGAGGAAATTGATGTGACGCCAAGATATCGGCGAGAGCCGAGCGATATCGGCGGGCAGCGGCGGCGTCCCGGCCTCGCTGAGTTGGCGCACGGTTTCCTGCATGTAGACAGCGTTCCAGTGGACGATGGAGTTGAGGGCCAGACCGAGGACCCCAAGCTGCTCCTCTTGGCCCTGACGCAGAGGGCTTCTGATTTCGCCCCGATCGCCGTGATGGACGCGCCGACCGAGCTTGTGGCGCAATTCCTGCCGGTTGAGCTGAAACAATATTCGTCGCCGGAACGGCCGGTCATCGATGTATCGCAGGATATGCAGCGTCTTGATGATGCGGCCGAGTTCAGACAGGGCCTTGGCCAGCGTTGTTGGGCGGTCTTTGACCTGCAGCATTCGCATGACGCCTGCGGCCTTGAGGTGGCCGAGCTTGAGCGATCCGGCCAAGCGGATAAGGTCGGACCAGTTTTCCCGGATCAGATTGATTTTAACCCTGCCCCAGGCGGTCTGATCGAACGGCCCATAGCTCGCCTGGCGGTCGATACGCCAGAGTTTGGCGTCGCCGATGTCCGCCAGACGGGGGCTGAACCGGTAGCCCAAGAGCCAGAACAGACCGAAAATGGCGTCGGAATAGGCGGCGGTGTCGGTCATGATCTCCAGAGGATCGAGCTCGGTTTCCTGCTCCAGCAGGAGAGCCAGGACGACCAGGCTGTCGCGCAACGTGCCGGGGATGACCGCTCCGGTCAGACCGCTGAACTGATTGGAAATCATGTTGTACCAAGTGACGCCGCGCTCCTGGCCGTAATATTTGGGGTTGGGCCCGGCGTGTATGGCGCTCGACGGAGCGACAAAACGCATGCCGTCGGCGCTGGCCACCTCGCCTGCGCCCCAATGTTGGACGATATCCAGACGACTGTGAGCGGAAACGATCGCGGCGTTGGCCGCGGCGATGGTCTCGGGCCGAATGAAATTCTGACCGACCCAAGAAAGACGGTCGCGACGCAGAGCCGCAAATTCCGGGCGCACGATCGGCTCAAGACCGATGTTGCAGGCGCCGCCGACCAGGGTCGCGCACAGGCTTATCTCGAAGTGCTCGACGGTGGCCTGACGCTCGCTCAGATGCGTAAAGGACTTGGCAAATCCGGTTCGCGCCATGACTTCAAGAAAGATGTCGGGCATTCCGGCCTTCGGCATGCGCGTTTGGACGGCGGCGCGAAGTGCTCGAAGGCTCTCGGGTTCATCAAGCTTGTCGAGGGGCGTGACCACAATCCCCATCTTGTCGGCGACCGTCTCAAAACGCAGGTCCGGATTGTCGCCGGCGCGCGCAACGACATGTCGATATGCCTCGTCGAGAAGGCGGGAGAGACCGTCAATCTCAATGTCGGCTTCCAGAGATCGGCCCAGGGCGCGTGCTACCATCAACCTGGAATTGTGCCAGGACTCGCCCTCGAGCATCCCGCGCCGGGGATCCCCGTATCGGATGCCGGGCTTGGCGAACACATCGCGACGCTTGATCGCCAGACGCCACGCATCGATGATCGCGAAGACATAGGCCTTCGGGTCGCGCATCCTGCCATCGTCATCCAGGACATGTTGCCTCCACGCCTTCGAGACCGCAGCGATCGGTGCGCCGCGCATCTTGACGAGAGAGGACCAGTCGTCCACGCCCTTGAGGTAGCTGATCGCGGCCTTGACGTTTTTGCCACCTGGGGCAGCGTCGGTCTCGATGCGGGTAGCGATTTCAAAGAACAATCGCCGGGCGCTCCGCCATTTTGTTCGCAGTTGATCATAGGGCTTGGTCTCCGCGGGCTTGGCGATCGCCTCCACCTTGGACATGGCGGCCTCGATGTCGGGACGGGGCAACCGCTCGAAGAGCACATCTCGCCATTCATTGAGGGGCAGGGCGTCGTCGGTCAAAACCAACAGACCCATTGCGTGGAGCAGCATCGCGGCGCCATCGAGATCGCGCAGACTGCGCAGGCGGGCCTGTTTGTCGGCGGCTTCAGCCCCTTTCACCAAGTCGGCGAGCAGAGCCTCGGCCAGCTCGGCGGCGTCGTCCTGGGCCGCCGCTTCGAGCGTATGGAAGAGCGCGGCTACGGTCGCGGTTCGACGAGGCTCCTGAAGGGCGGCGATGGCCGAGGGCTTGCCGACGCGCGCTACCCGCGCGAGCCGCTCAAGGGTTGTGGCGGGAACGCCCCGCGGTGGCGCCGGCCGCAGATTGAACGCCCGGACCGCATCGAGCCGATCAAGGTGTCGGAAGAGTTCGGTCGGCATGCGCTTGGAGGGAACGGTCCGGAGCGCGTCCAGGGCGGCGAACGTGGATGTGTCGCCATCGTCAAACAGCGCGGCGATGCGCACGCGCTGGTCATCGCTCAAGCTGGCGACCAGATGGCGCCAAAGCCTGGTCCGCGCACGATCGCGGATCCTGCCAACCAGGCGCTCGACGACCGTGACGCCCGGCAGCAGCACCTTGTTGGCGATCAGCCAGGCCGCAGCTCGATCAATCAGGGGGCCGGGCCGATCGTCGCCGCTCCAGCAAAGGGCGTAGAGCCATCGGGTCAGCCGGAAACGTGCCACCGCGTTGTCGCCAAAGTCCGTGAAGCCGCAGTGCGTCCGGATGAGCGCGAGGTGCCGGATGCGTCGGCTTCCCGCAAAATAGGCGTCCACGTCCGTGCCGGGTTCAAGAGCGAGTTGTTCGATCACGGCCGCCAGGACCGACGCTGGGATCTCGGCGGGCGAGACTGGAAATGCGCCCAGAAACCGGGCGCTCGTCAGCATCACGGCAAAGCCGAGCCGATTGTGGTCGCCGCGCAGAGTTCCAATGAGGTCGCGATCAGTTTGGTCCAGATGGAAATATCGCGCGAGTTGATCGGCCGACGGTTCGCCATCAAAGCGGGCAAAGCCCTGACGCTGGGCGTCAGTGAGGTGACGGGTGGGCATACCGTGCGAAACTTTCAACTTTTGCGAAGGGGACGGCCCATGCCGATAAACAAGGCGAATTTCTTCGCAAAACATATGTGCGAAACAAAATTGTTTTGCAGTAACTTTCGCACAATATCTGGAGCAGTCGCATGAAGCTCGGCTACGCGCGCGTTTCCACCGAGGATCAGAACTTGGAAATCCAGCGCGGTCGGCTCTCGGAGGCGGGCTGTGAAATGATGTTCGAAGAGAAAATATCGGGGGCCGCTCGTGGCCGGCCCGAGCTTGAAAAGCTGATGGGTCACCTGCGCAAAGACGATGTTCTCGTCGTCGCCCGCCTCGATCGTTTGGCGCGATCCACCATCGAACTCCTGCACATCGCGGAACGCATCAAGGAAAAGCAGGCAGGATTACAATCGCTTGATGAACCTTGGGCCGATACCACGTCCCCGTCTGGCGTGATGATCATGACCGTATTCGCTGGGATCGCCCAGTTCGAGCGGACTCTCATATTGAGCCGAACCGAGGAGGGGCGAAAGGCGGCGATGGCGCGCGGTGTGAGCTTCGGACGCCCAAAGAAAATGCGCCCAGATCAGGCGGAGCTCGCTCGCCAACTCGTTCTCGAGGGTAAGTCCATTAGCGCCGTCGCAAGGACCTTCAACGTTCACCCGGCCACCATCTATCGCTGTATCGAGCCAAACAGTGCCTTATGACACTTTCCTGTTCCGCTCAGCCGCACGACCCATAGACCAGAAATTCGGTCGCTACGAATTCTTGTGCGATGCGTTCGAGGTCGAGATCTTCGCGCGTATGCCCTTGTCGTATTTCGCGGTCCATCCAGTTACGAAAGCGGTTATAGGCAACGGATCGCAATTCGCGGATCGCATCGACACGCGGCTCCATCGAAAAATAGAAACCGATCACGACCCGCGCATATTCCGCATCGCGCTGCATTTCCGACACCATCCAGTCGAGTTCATCGAAAACGACGTCTATGGTATAATCGCGCTGGCGGCGGGCGATGGAGGCACGGACCTCGCGCAACCGGTCTGACACGGTTGCCAGAATGACGCCCTCCTTGTCGTCGAACAGCCTGTAAAGCGTTCTAGGTGCGACCTCTGCTTCCCGGCTTAGACGGTCGATGGTCAGGCCCGTCGTACCCCCCTCCCCCAGAATACGGTGCGCGCAGTCAATGATGCGCTGGCGCCGCTCAGTCATGATGGCGCTGGTATATTTCCGGCGACGCTTTGGCGCTGCTTCAATCGCGGCAATCGGATTTTCGAGTTGCCCGGCCGTGATGTTCGATTTGGAATTGTCTGCCATTCTCGTAACGACCCTACGCGGCAGGCCGGGCGCATTCAACTTCCAAAATTGCGCGGTAGCGATACCGCAGCCACACGGGCGAAATCTCAATTCTATTCCGCGAGGCTATCGCCCAACGCCAAGCTCTCATTGCAAACTTGGGACGACAACCGCCTCGGTCGATAGCGTAACGGGTCCGGCCAGACCCGAGAGCCGCAGCGGTGCGTCGGGCATGTAGGTGGGTGCTGCGGTAAAAGTCACCTTCCGCGCGCCAGGCTGTTGGTCGCCAATGAGCCGATTGACCCAAAGATTGGCCACCTTCACTTCCAAACGGTTTTCACCCGCCTTGATCAACTTGCCGATGTCGATGCGATACGGTGCGAGCCAGACGGTACCAGCCACCTGTCCGTTGACCCGCACCTCCGCCACATCGCCGACTTTGCCGAGGTCGAGCCACAGCGGCGCGCCAGATTGCACGCCTTTAGGCAAGGTGAACCCTGTCTGGTACGTGGCAACGCCCGAAAAATATTTGACACCCTCATCATGGTTTGTTTCCAATGGTGCGAGGGTTCTCATTTCAAGCCGTTCCGGGGCACCGCGACCGGGCTGGAAGCTGACGCTCCAGGGACGGTCGAGCGTCGCGATCCTAAGCATTTTGGTAGGCAGGTTCATCGCCCTATGCTTGGTTGGCTTGCGGAACAGGATGAAGAAGGCGTCCTCTGCGTCCACGTCAAGCGGGATCACGGTTTCACTGCCATCAATTCTGTACGCAATGGGCGCAGCACTACCGTCGATCGCGCGCCAGATTTCTGGCTGCCGTCCCGTCACGCGGAATCTCGCTTCTATCCGGGCTGCCTTGTCGGTGCGGTTGTTGACGAAATAGAGGTCGCCATCGGCAAGTTTGCGATGAACGAACCGATAGTCGGCGTCCGTTGCGCCAGCCGTCACATGAAAGTCAGGGCCGAGACCGATTCCTGCCAATGCCGCTTCGACATCGGTATTGGCGATCACGCGCCCCTTGGCGTTCAGCGACCCGCTCCACAGCCGGTCCGCCAGTGCCTTGAACGCTGAAGCGTCGTCCAACAGCCCCGGCGCGCGCTGCGGTGCCATGCCAATCACCGTCGCGCCGTCATCGACCAGCGCAGCGATCCGACGCAATGTGGGTAGGGTCATCACCTTACTCGACGAGCCCAGATACAAGGCGCGATAGCGCGCGCCGCTTCTGGCGACCAGTTCGCCATTTTCGACGGTCAGCTGCTTTGTCAATATGTCGGCATTTACGAAGTCATAGGCGTAGCGCGTCGGCAGGTCGCCCGGCACGCCATGTTCGAACAGCGAGGTGATCGGCTGATCCTCGCCATAGAAATAGGCGATATCCGCGCTGTCGCGGCCCTGCTGTAGCAAATATCCGGTACGCGCCATATAATCGACCCAGGGCTTGGCCATTTCTGCCCAGCTTTCATGCCGGTTGAAATATTGACCGAAGATCATGAGGCTGAGGCCGGGCACCTTGTCATCCACCGGCTGATGGACGGAGGTGTGGACGATCGGCCGGTTGATCCCCGACGCGAATTCCAGATCGATGACGCGCTTGAGGTCCGAAGGCGCGAACGCCCAGGGCGCGAAGGCCGATGTCATGCTTTCGGCCGATACGATATTCTGGCCATAAATATGGGCGACCGAGGCCGCGCCCTTCATGTCGCCGATGAGCGTCGGCCGGGGATTTCCGCCGCGGTTGAAGGTCCACATGGCCGCCATCGGCACATCGGCATGGGCGCGCATCGCCAAGTCGTCACCCAGCACCGGGCGACCATTTTCCAGTGCCTCACCATAGACGGTCAGGCCATGTTCGTGCGCGACCTTGGCCACCGTGCCATAATGGGCGTCGGCCATCAGGTCGGCCAGAGTCTGGCGGAAATCATGGAGGAAGGCGTCGCTCTTAGCGGTTGATCCCACGATTGCGCCGGTCAGCGCGGGCAGGAACGGCACCGGGTCATAGCCGCGCCGCGCCTGAAATTCCTCGACCATGCGCGGGGTCCAGTTCGCCGCGCCCACCTCGATGCTGTCGGTGAGCAGCGCCCGGATGCCCTTCTTGCCGATCCATTCCGCACCTACCGTGTCGCGATACATGCCAAGATAGGTTTCAAGATAGCGGCGCACGGCGGCGGCATCATATTTGTCGACCTCCAGCCCCGTGGCTTCGGGCGTGGCGGGGTGATTGGTCTTGCCGGTTAACGACCAGCCCATCCGCACGATCCGCCAATCCTCTCCCTTTGGCGCGATCCAGTCGAGCGTGCCATCGGCGCGCAGCTTGTCGGTCAGATCGATCACTTTGGCTGGATCGATCGCGTCGCCATTGCCCACTGGCTTCAGCACGCCATAATCGGGCAGGATAGTATAGCCTGCCTTCGCCTCGAAGCGGTCCAGTTTCGCTTCCCCATGCAGCCGGAAATCGCCGATCGCCAAGGTCGGCGTCTTCTCCTGAGCGAAGATATCGATCTTGATCGCGCCGGGCGCGCCTTCATCCAGGGCAGGCGTTTTGGGGCCGGTGTTGAGGCTGAGGATCAAGCGGAAACGGCGCGCGGTGACGGCGTCGAAGCCGATCGTCGTGCTGGCTTCCCCCAACGGGAAATCGCCCAGTCGATGCCATCGGCCGTCCTGCTCAACTTCCAGCACCGGTTGATACAGCGGATCACGAAAGGGTGGCTTCGCGTTGGGAATGTAGAGGGTCGCAGCGCGCACCGTGACGGGTTTGCCATAATCCAATATCAGCGTGCCCGCTTGTGCATCGGAGCCGACCGACAGCGCAACCGTGCTTTCCATATCCGCGTCAGTCAGCGCGTCGAGCGCAACTGCCCTGCCATCGCCCTGCATCGCGGCTGGGCGCGGTAGCGATGCCGCTGCCATGGGATAGGCCAGCACTTTCGCATCGCGATAGAGCGGCTCGATCGGCTTGCCTTTTGCGAGGAAGCCATCCTGGGCTTCATGGGACCGGGCACTTTGAAACGTGCCGATGACCGAAGGCGGCAAGGGCAACGGGCCCGCAAACCGCGCACCACCGCGCAAATCGGCCTCCGCCCAGACCAGCTTCTTCATACCGTCTTGCGGCTCCACCCATGGTCCGCCCGTCTCGCTCCAGCCAGGCGATGCAGCGATGGCGAATTCCAGTCCCTTGGCGTCAGCGGTCTTTACCGCATGGCGGAACGCATCCTTCCATCCGTCCGTCATATAGGTCAGCCGGTCCGCCACGATTTGCGGCGTCATCAGATTGGCATCGAAATTCTGGACCCCGCCAATGCCCATGCGCGCCATCCAGTCGAGATCCTTGTCGATCCCGTCCTTCGTCACGTTGCCGTTCATCCAGTGCCACCAGACGCGCGGGCGCGCCGATTGGAGCGGGTTGGCGAAGCCATCGGCCAAATCGTCGGCCAGCGATGGCGAGGCAAAGGCGACGCAAGCCAGCAGGGCCACAAGGCGAACGGTTTTGGGCATGGGCATGATCCTTGCGGTCAGGGGCGCTTGGACAGAAGGCCGCGTGCCTCCATCCAGGCATAAAATTGCGGCATCAGGCCCATGGTGGTGGTGCCGGGCTTGCCCGCGCCAAAGCCATGATCGCCCCGCTCATAGGCATGGAGTTCGACCGGGCGCCCCGCCTCGCGCCATGCTTCGACAATGGCAAAGCCCTGCCGCTTGAACAGGCCATCGTCCATGGCGATCGCACTGAACATGGGCGGCGCATCGGCAGGCACGGCGATGTCCGTCATCGGGCCGTAAATGTAGCCGATGAAGGCAGGCCGCTGATCGCCCTTTCCTTCCAGCGTGGCGTTCAGCGTCGTCATCGCCCCTGCCGAAAATCCGATCATGCCGGTGCGGGCCGGGTCGATGCCATAGCTTGCCGCGCGGCTGCGCACGATCGCCAGCGCCTTGAGCGCGTCCTGCGTTGCGCGCGGTTCCTCGATCGTGCGGACCGCGCCGGGCTTTGCCGCGTCGGCGAAACGCGCGCCCATCATGCCCAGAAATGCGCGATCATCGCGCGGCGTTTCGTTCAGCCGATATTTCAGGACGAAAGCAGCAACGCCATGATCGGCCAGCCAGCGCGCAACGTCGCTTCCCTCCCCCGTCATTGATAATGACAGGAAAGCGCCGCCCGGCGCGACGATGACGGCCGCGCCGGTCGCCTTGGCCGGATCGGGCAGATAGGGGGTGATGGTCGGGCGCACGACGTTGCGAACCATCACATTGTCGATGGCGTTGGTGCCGATCGTCACCTGCATCCGCGACCATTGTTCATCCTGTCCCGCCTTTACCGCTGGCTGGTCGGGGTAAAGCGGGACCGCTGCGCTCTGGTCGGGTGCTGGCACGGCGTCCATCTTCACGTTGGGCTGTGCCAAGACAGGGGTAGCGATGGCCAGCGCCAAAGCCAGGGAAAGCAACTTCATCGGGTCATCCTCTGCAATATCAGGCTTGTTATCAATGCGCCAAATGTCCCGCCATACAGCAGTTTAAGGCCCAGCGCCGCGCCCCAGCCGATGGAAGAAAGGCCCGCCTGCGTCGTCGCAATGGCAAGCCCCGCCCCTAAGGCACCGCCGGCCAGCGCACAGGCGAACGCGCGCAGGACGATCACCCGGACCGGCACCGCCAGCGACAATCGCCTGCGCGTGATCAAGACGGGGACCAGCGCACTCATCAGCGACACCGCAATGCTCTGCGGCACAAAATCCAGCCCCAGCGCATCGGGCGCGGCCCATTCCAGCGGACGAACCGCTATGCCGAACACCGCCAGAAAGAAGGCAAGGCTCAGTGCGGCATTGATCGCGAAACTGACACCTGCTTCGCGCCGGATCGAGAGCTTGGCGGTTGCCATCATGCGCGCTTACAGGGCATTGCGACGCGCGATCGCGCCATAGATTGCTGCGCTCGGCTTGGCCGTCCGTGCGAACGTCACTGGATCGACGCTGTGCAGGCCGAATTTGGGTTTATAACCAAAAATCCATTCGAAATTGTCGAGCAGCGACCAGTGGCAATAGCCCTGCACCGGGACGCCATCGTCCATCACTTTTTTCAGGTCGGCGAGTGCGGCTGGAATGAAGGCCTGACGCACGCTGTCGTCGGTCGTGCCGACGCCATGTTCGGATACCAGGATCGGCACCTCTGTCGCCTGATGGGCATAGCGGACGGCACCCGCCAGCGACGGCGCCCAGACTTCGGTGCCGCCCCAGTTGACCACCGACCCCTTGGGGGCGGGCAGCCGATCCTTGTCCGTCCACAGCGCGCGCTCATAATTTTGCACGCCCAGGAAATCGTCGGTCTTGGCGACTTCGAGCCATGCGCCATAGAGTTCCTGCCGCATCGCGTCGCGGATGCTGTTCTTGCCCACGGCCTGATCGTCCATCATTGCCAGCGAAAAACCGACGGGTAGGTCCGGGCGCACCGTCTTGATCGCGGCTTTGCCGACCTTGTGGGCCGCGAGCATTCCCTTTTGCAGCGCGGGCAGATCTTCCACCCCCGCGACATTGGCGGATACGAATTTCGGCACGCCCAACCGCTTGGCCGCCGTTTCCAGCGTTAGTTTCTGGATGTCCCACACTTGCGGCGGCAACATGGGTTTCAGCAGCAAGAGGATATTGGGTTCATTGAAGGTGATGACGCTATGGATGCCCGCGCTCAGCGCCCGCATCGCCCGGTCGCAATAGCGCGCGAATAATTCCGCGCTTTCCGGGTTGGTCCAGCCACCCTGCGCACTGAACCAGCGTGGCGCGGTGAAGTGGCTCAACGTCACCACCGGGGCCAGCCCGCGCGCCCGGCACCCTTCGATCACCGCTTTATAATGGTCGAGCATCGCTTGGCTGAACAGGCCCTTTTCCGGCTCGATCCGCGCCCATTCGATGCCGAAGCGATAACAGGTCAGGCCCAGATTCTTGACAATGTCGAGGTCGGTTTCCCATAGCGCGAAACTGTTGCAGGCGTCGCGCGAGGGTTCAGCGAAAATGGTGGGCTGCTGATTTTCCAGAAACCACAGGTCGCTGGCGACATTATTGCCCTCGATCTGATGCGGCGCAGTGGCTACGCCCCATAGAAAGTCCTTGGGGAAGGCCGGATTGGCCGCTGCCTTGCGCGCGGCAATCGCTGGCGCGGCCAATGTGCCTGCCGCGGCCATTCCGGCCGCCAGCATCGTCCTGCGATCAAGCATCACATCATCTCCCCTATTCAATTGCTTATGTCGCGCGCGAAGGCGCATATCTCGTCGGCCAGCCGCCGGTCGGCGGTGCCAAGGTGCATCGGCATCGTGTAATGATTATGCCCGGTCATGATCACCGCGCGCGGCAACGCGCCGTGCCGCGCCAGACGATCCTGCATCAGCCCGACGAACTCCGCCTGAAAGCGTGGCGGGTCATATTGCGCGCAGGCGATCAGCAGCGGCAGCGTCGTCGCGGCTACTGCGTCCATTGGCATCCGGTCGGCATAGAGCGCCGCGTCGCCATAATAAGCCAGATCGCGCTGATCCAGCGGGGTATAGCCATAGAGGCCCGACAGCAGCACCGCGCCGCAAATGTCCGCGTCCCCCATCAGCTTCAGATAGCCCGCGACATGCACCGCCCCGGCGGATGTTCCCGCCAGCACGATCCGGTCCGGATCGCCGCCATGCTGCGCAGCATTGGCTTTCAGCCAGGCTACCACTGCCGCAACATCCTGTGCGCCTGCGGGCCACATATGGTCGGGGGCTAGGCGGTAGTTGATGACCACGCCGGCAAACCCCGCCTGCGCCGCCATCCGCCCGACATTGGCGTTGGGCCAGGCATCGGCTCCGCCCTTATTGCCTTTCAGGAACCCTCCACCGTGAACAAAGACCAATACCGGCGCGGGGCCGATGATGTCCACCGGCGCGTAGATATCCAGCCGGTGCCGCTCGTGCGGACCATAGGCGATGTCGCCCTGCGTGACCGGAACAGCCGCCTGAAGGGCGGACTGTTCAGCGTCGAACAGCGCGCGGCATTGCACCAAGACTTCAGGGCCAAGGCCTGTCCCCATGGCTGCTATTGCATGTCTGATGTCGCTCATACGCTCTATCCTAGCCGCACCGGTTCAAACGAACAGGGCATGCCGACGTCCAATGCGTCGCCATGCCCCCCTTTGCATCAGAACTTTGCGTCGAGTTGCAGGCCAACCTGACGGAAGGACTGCGGTCCGTAGATCACGCCGAGGCCCGAACCGAAATTGCTTTGCAGCAGAGAAGGTTCGTTGACGTTGAACAGATTGCGCACGAACAGGCCCGCCGAATAGCGTTCATCTTCACTACGCACGCCCACACGTCCGCCGACCGT
>NZ_CP016454.1 GCF_001713415.1 Sphingobium sp. RAC03
GATCATCGCGCGCTCGAACTCCGCGAAGCTGCCCACCATTTGCATCATCATCCGTCCTGCAGGGGAAGTCGTGTCGATGCTTTCGGTGAGCGAACGAAACCCACCGCCTGCGACTTCGATGCGGTCGAGGATGTGAAGCAGGTCCTTGAGCGAGCGCGAAAGCCGGTCGAGCTTCCAGACGGTCACGACATCACCGGTGCGGAGCTGGTCAATCATCCGGTGCAGCTCGGGACGATCCCAGCGTCCGCCACTGGCCGCTTCCTCGAATATGCGTTCGCACCCAGCTCCTTTGAGCGCGCGACGCTGGAGCGCCGTGCTTTGATCGTCGCCTTTCGAGACACGGGCGTAGCCGATCAACACCTATTGTCCCTTTCACAAACGAACGTTTGTGTTCCCGATTTTTCCGCGACACAAACTGTGGATGTCAGAGCTAATTGGCATGGTTCTGTCAGCGGTAAATGTCATCACGGCCAAGCTATTGCGACTGCCCTTCCGAAAGGCCCTCGCCGAACACCCATTCGGCGAACAGCGGACGCAAGTCCCGGCCGCTCGCTTCCTCCATCGCCCGCTTTAGGTCTATGCTGGTGACCGTGCCGCCCGCATGGTCACGGGTGTAGCGGCGCAGGCCAGACCAGAACGCGGCATCGCCGAGCGTGACCCGGAGCTGCGCCATGAACAGCGCGCCCTTGCTGTATTGGATCGCGCGTCGGACGCCCAATGTCGGGTAGGTGCCGTTCCAAGCCAGCGGCTTGTCAAAACCCATCGCTCGCGCCTTTTCAAACCGGCTTCTGGCTTCATTGAGTTCGGCTTCATACGCGGCGCGACCGTAGCGATGCTGCTTCCATGCGGCCGTCATGAATGTCGTGATGCCCTCGTTCAGCCAGAAGTCCTTGAGGGTTTCGCATGTGATCAGGTTGCCCCACCATTGATGGGTAAGTTCGTGTACGATGGCCCAATCCTGCGACGGATCATCTGGCTGCCTCGGCAGCGCATCGCTGCCGAGGACGGAGTATGTCGCCGCCTCCTGCGCCTCATCGCCTTCGACCAGAAGCTGGCTGTAGTCGGCAACCGGAAGCGGCATGCCCGCCTTGGCGGAGAGAAAGGCGACCATATCCTTTGTCCCTGCCAAGCGTCGTTTCAGCTCGCCCGCGTCGGCAGTGTTGCTCAGATAGGTGAGCCTTTTTGATCCGACCCGTTCGCTGACCCGCGTGAGTCGACCCACCGCAAAGCCGTAAAGATAGGCCGAGTAGGGCCGAGGCGCTTTCCAGGTATGGATCTCGCTGCCGTCCGCTCCCGGTCGCCGCACGATCATGTTGCCGACTGACAGGCTGGTCATCCCGGCCGGAACACGCAGATCGAGCGAGAAGGCCGCTTTCTCGCCGAACTTGTTCTGGGAACACACCATCCAGTCGCAGGCAAAATAGCTGGTGTAGAGCGTCGTCGCCGAGCCGGCGAACCCACGTGCAGGGCGGCCATGATAGGACAACTCCAGCTTGACCGTGCGTCCACGCCGGAGCGGCCGGGGCAGATCGAAGCCGAGCACATCGCCTTCCACAGTATGAGCGAGCGCCACGCCATCGAGGGTTGCACTGTCGATGCCGAGAGTGTTGGCGGAGAAATTCAGCCGCCGGACGCCATCCACCGTCGCGCGTAGCGTGATCTTCTCACGTCCCGCGACGGTCCTGTTCTCGATGTCCGGGGTAAGCGCGAGCCTGTAGCTCGCTACCTCGAATCCATCCCCAGGCCTGTTGGCGGCGAACGCAGGGCTGCACAGCAACCCCAGAGCCGTCCCGGCTAACGGTGACGCCAACATTCTGCGGATCACTGATGCCCCTTTATACTCATAGCTTCTATCGATGGGGCCAACACCTAGGCGCGGTCGTGGTAGGATCACGCCGGCTTTGCCGCAGGCGCGGAAGATTGGCGTCCAAGCGTCCGATACACGGTTGGCCGCGATATCGAGAACACCTCGGCGAGATCGCTGATCGAATAGTCGTCGGTGTCGTACATGCGGCGCAACTCCTTCTGCTGGCGATCCGACAGCTTGGGCTTCTTGCCGCGCAGCTTCCCTTTCGAACGTGCGACCACCATGCCTTCGCGGGTCCGCATCCGGATCAGGTCGGCCTCGAACTCGGCGAAGGTGGCGAGGATGTTGAAGAACAGCTTGCCCATCGGGTCGGACGGATCGTGGACACTGGCCCCGAGCTGTAGCTTTACGCCCCGCATGGCGAGGTCGTCGCCGATCGCGCGCGCGTCGGGCACCGACCGCGCAAGACGGTCGAGCTTGGGCACCACCAGCGTGTCGCCGCTTCGGACCGCCGCGAGCGCCTGATCCAGACCGGGGCGGGTCCGGTTCGTCCCGGTAAAGCCCTTGTCGGTGTAGATGCGATTGGCCGCGACGCCGAGTTTGACCAGCGCGTCCTGTTGGGCGGCAAGGTCCTGTTTGTCGGTGGAGCATCGGGCGTAGCCGATCAGCGTGTGTGTCATGGTGAAATCTGTAACGTAAAGGGGTCCCTCAACGCAAAAGATATAGTACCATCTATATGAGACTCGGCTTTTGGCGGTTTCCCGTGCCTCGACAGGTCAGCTGGCGACCGTCCGCTGAACGATCCTCTTTCGGACGGGGCAGATCACCATGACCGATGATCGTAAGTCGGAATCGGGAAGTGCCGAAGTCGCGCCACGGATGGCTGTGCTCCGTCGGCACCTCCATGATGCGGTGCCGCTGGACCAAGCCGCGACCGACGCCGGCATCTCGCTCCGCACCGCTCGCCGCTGGCTCGCCCGCTACCGCGCCGATGGTCCGGCGGGGCTGGCGCGTCCTACCCGACCCGAAGCCGGCAAGCGTACCTTCCCGAAAGAACTAGTCGAACTGATCGAGGGCATGGCGCTGCTCAAACCGCCGCCATCGATCGTGACCATCCATCGCCGTCTCGCCGCCATCGTCGGCGAACGGCAATGGCGAATGCCGTCCTATGGCAGCGTGCGCGATATCGTGCGGCGGATCGATCCGGCGATGCTGACCTTGGCACATGAAGGTGCTGCCGCCTTCCGCGACAAGTTCGAGTTGGTGCATCGGCACCGCGCCGAACACCCCAATGCGATCTGGCAAGCCGATCACACCCAGCTCGATATCCTGATCCTCGATGCCGGCGGTCGCCCGGTGCGGCCGTGGCTGACGACGGTGCTGGACGATCACTCGCGCGTGATAGCAGGCTACATGGTTTTCCTCGGCGCGCCCTCCGCGCTCAACACGTCGCTCGCGCTGCGACAGGCGATTTGGCGCAAGGCCGATCCGACCTGGCCGGTATGCGGCATTCCCGACGTCCTGTACGTCGATCACGGATCGGACTTCACCAGCCTTCATCTCGAACAGGCTGCGGCCGATCTGCGTATCCGCCTGATCTACTCTGCCGTCGCGCGTCCACAGGGGCGCGGCAAGATCGAGCGGCTGTTCCGCACCATCAACACCGAACTGTTGGCGGAACTGCCGGGCAATCTTCGTAACGGCAAACCGGTATCGCCCCCGCGCCTGACGCTTCCCGAACTGGACGCTGCGATCGGCACATACATCGTGGCGACCTATAACGTCCGCCCGCACAGGGCGATCGGCGTACCGCCCGTCGATGCGTGGCGCGGCGATGGCTGGCTGTCCCGGATGCCGGAAACGCTGGAGGAACTGGACGCGCTGCTGGTCATGGTCGCCAAGCCGCGCATCGTCCACCGCGACGGCATCCGTTTCGAGGGGCTGCGATACTTCAACCCTACGCTCGCCGCCTATGTCGGCGAGCCGGTGACGATCCGCTACGATCCTCGCGACGTAGGCGAGGTTCGGATATTCCATCGCAACGTCTTTCTGTGCCGGGCCGTCAGCCCCGACCATGCCGGCCTGAGTATCACTCTCAAGGACGTGCAAGCCGCCCGCATCGCCTATCGTCGTCGCCTGCGGAGCGAGATCGGAGAGCGGAAGGCCCGCGTTGCGGACTATCTGCCCGCGATCTTGCGCCCGCTGGGTTCCGGCTCGGTGCGCGCCTCAACGCCAAAACCCACGCCTGCCACGTCCCCCGAGGTGACACGGAGCAAGCCGCGTCTCCGCACCTATTACGAGGGCGAGTGATGGCAGACGGCAGCGCTCGCGCCACCAGCTTCATCTCGACGCAGGAACATCGCCGCTTCACCGAGTTTGCCAACGCCGTCCGCAAGCACCGCTACATTGGCTTGTGTCACGGCACGGCCGGCGTCGGCAAAACCCTTTCCGCGCGACGCTACGCGCGCTGGGACGGCGCAGTCGATCTGCTCATGACCTGGGGTGCGCGGCAGGCGTCCGATCTCAAGATATATGCCGACCTCGCCCGTGCGCGTGCCGTGTTCTATACGCCGACAGTCGGCAGCACGCTGCGCGAGCTTCGTCAGGACCTGCCCCGCCTCATCGATCGGGTCGATATCTGTATCGATCAGCATGTCCGGCCCAAGGATCAGATCGTCGTTTCGCCCCGGAAGCATTTCGTCGAACTGCTGATCGTCGATGAAGCCGACCGCCTGTCCAACACGGGGCTGGAATATCTGCGTGACCTGTTCGACCGGCAGGGCATCGGCCTTATCCTGATCGGGATGCCGGGCATCGAAAAGCGCATGGAGCGATACGCACAGCTTTTCAGCCGTGTCGGCTTCGCCCACCAGTACCGGCCCTTGCAGGATCAGGAGCTGACTGTCAACGGCGGAGCAAAAGTCGGCCATTCGGCGGCGTAAAACCAGGCCATCGTGTTACATGCCGGGGGGAGTGGCGTGAGGGCGTAGCCCGAGGGCCACTCCCCCCGGCATTGGTGTAATTTTCAGGGTCTGGTTTTGGCCTTGCGGGCCCGGCTGTGCGCGAGGCGATAGCTTTCGCCGTTCATCTCGAGGATGCTGACGTGATGGGTCAGGCGATCGAGGAGCGCGCCTGTGAGACGCTCAGATCCGAAGGTTTCGGTCCATTCGTCGAAGGGCAGGTTGCTGGTGATGAAGGTGGAGCCGCGTTCGTAACGCTGGGAGATCAGCTCGAACAACAGTTCGGCGCCGGTCTTGGAGAGCGGCACAAAGCCCAGTTCGTCGATGATGAGCAGCTTGTATCCGGCCATCTGCTTCTGGAAGCGCAGAAGACGGCGCTCGTCGCGGGCCTCCATCATTTCGCTGACCAGCGCTGCCGCGGTGGTGAAGCCCACCGACAGTCCTTTCTGGCATGCTGCCAGTCCGAGCCCCAACGCTACGTGCGTCTTTCCGGTGCCTGATGGCCCCAGAGCGATGGCGTTCTCACGCCGCTCGATCCACTCGCAGCGCGCCATCTCGAGCACCTGCATCTTGTTGAGCCTGGGGATGGCGGCGAAGTCGAAGCTGTCGAGGCTTTTGACGGCGGGGAAGCGCGCGGCCTTGATGCGCCGCTCGACCATGCGACGCTCCCTGTCGATCATTTCCATCTCGACGAGGCGGGCGAGGAAGCGGATATGATCGACGCCTTCAGCGGCACATTGCCGCGAGAGATTGTGATGCTCACGCAGGCACGTAGGCAGCTTGAGCGCCTTGAGATGGTGAGCGAGAAGGATCTCCGGGGCCTGATCGCTCATGCGGCCTCCTGCCGGTCGGAGAGCAGGCTCAGATAGGCTCTGGCAAAGGTCTTCTCGACCGTGGTGCGTGGCAGGAAGGGATAGACGTCCAGGTCCAGCCTGGGCGGTACGCGTTCGATCCGGCACAGGACGAGGTGCTTGACGGCATCGAAGCCGATGGCGCCAAGATCGATGGCCTGTTCGACCGCCGCCTGGAGATCGGCGAGGGTGAACGTTTCCAGCAGGCGCAGTACCTGCACATATTCGCGCCTGCCATGTTTGTGCATGCGCCCTTCCATCAACCGCTGCAGTGTCGTGAACGCTTCGGGCAGGTCCCAGCCCTGCAAAGGCGCAGCCTGGTCGAATGCGTTGATCTTCTGCTCGATCAGCGGGAGATAATGGAGCGGGTCGAAGACAACCTCCTCGCGGGCATAGCAACGAGGATGACGGGCGATGACTTCGCTGCGGCAGCCGATCACCACCTCATCGACATAGGCCCTGATCCAGACCTCCTGATGGCCCCAGGCCACCGGAACCGAATAATCGTTGGTCCTGTAGCGCACCAGGGATTGCGAGGAGACCCGCCCGCCTTTCTGATCGCAGGCCTCGAAGGGTGTAGCGGGCAGAGGCTGCATGGCCGCGAGATCGCGCTGCAGCCGCTCACCGATCGTCTCGCTCTGCCCGCGCACCTTGTCCTGCTGGCGCTTGCGGCATTGCTCCTCCAGCCACAGGTTGAACGCCTCCCAGGTCGGGAACTTCGGGATCGGCACCATGAAGTTGCGCCGGCAATAGCCTACCAGCCCCTCCACATTGCCTTTCTCGTTCCCCTTGCCCGGGCGAGCATAGCGGTCGCGGATCACGTAATGTGACAGGAAAGCGCTGAACAGCGTGGCACGCTGCCGCGTGCCGTCGGGCAGGATCTTCGTCACAAGGCAGCGATCGTTGTCATAGACGATCGAGCGCGGTACCGCGCCGAAAAACGCGAAGGCATGCACGTGTCCGTCCACCCAGGCCTCCGCCACCGCCGCCGGATAGGCCCGCACATAGCAGGCATCACTGTGCGGCAGATCGAGCGCGAAGAAGTAGGCCTTCTGCTCCACCCCGCCGATCTCCACCAGCGCTTCCCCGAAATCGGCCTGCGCATCTCCCGCAGGGTGCGCCAGCGGCACGAACATCTCCCGGCTGCGCTGTTCGCGCTCCCGGATGTAATCCTTGATGATCGTATAGCCGCCGGTGAAACCATGCTCGGTGCGCAAACGGTCGAATACCCGCTTCGCCGTATGGCGTTGCTTGCGCGGGACACTGCGGTCACCCTCAAGCCATCCATCAATGATCGCCACAAACCCGTCCAGCTTCGGGCGCTGCGGTACGGACTGGCGCCGGTAACCCGGCGGCGATGAAAACGACAGCATCTTGCGTACCGTTTCGCGCGACACATTGAAACGCTTCGCCGCCGCCCGTTGGCTCATGCCATCCGCGCAAGCCAGACGGACCTGAAGATAAAGTTCCACGCTGTAGATCCCCACACCTCCCTGACTCGGCAGAAAGGCTTCAAGGTGGACGACTTTTACGCCGCCCGCAGCAGGACTATCCCGCCGCTACCGTGGTCGAATATTGCTCCGCCGTTCTCACTTTATGGTGCGCGGACCGGAAACTCGCTTCGCGCGGCGATCGCGCTGGAGGAAGCAGGCTTGGCCTACGTCCAGCAATTCATCGATCTTCGCGCTGGTGCGCATCGGCAGCCGGATTTCCTGGCGCTCAATTCGGCTGGGCAAGTTCCGATTCTGGTCGACCGGCGCGTCTCGCTGATGGTGCTCACTCAGTCCAATGCCATCATGATGCATATCGCCAACGCAGCGCCCGAACGTCTTCTGCCGGGCAAAAGCGCGATTAGGAGGGCGCGATTTCACGAAAGCTTCTTTTACTTCATCACTGACGTGATTGCCCCGAACAATGCGGCGTTTCAGATGAAATTGGCAGGCAAGGAGAAAGAGGCGGACTATCTCGTCTGGCGCAGCGTTGCTAAACTGGAGGCGTCCGAACGTTTCCTGGTCGACGGCCCGTACATGGCCGGTGACCGCTTCACCCTAGCGGATATCGCCGGCTATACGATTGCACGGGCTAGCGAGGCTAGCGTGGCATGGGATCGGCTTGGACGCCTCAAGGCCTGGTTCGATCTGGTAGGTAGCCGAGACGGCGTGCGGCGGGGCTTGCAAGCCTTTGATGTGCGCAAGCCGAATTGACCAGCATTTCCCGGGTCACGCTCCGACACGCCAACTTGCTGTCAGCCAAGCTGGTGAAGAAACCCACGCTGAGGCTCTACAGGGGCTATTCGCATGGCATGGCGCTCAACCATGCTGACGTGATCAATGCCGATCTACTTCCTTCATCCGAGGGTGGGCAGGGGCCGGCCTCTACTGTCGGCTATTTCGAGCAACAAACTGCTCCAATTGCGAGCTGAGACCGCAACGATCGCGAGCCCTTACAAGTAGGGTCCGGCCGCACTGGCGCCGCTTGTGGACGGCCGCCAGTGTCGCGCCGAGTAACTTGGCCACGTCGATGCGGGCGAACATGCCAGCAGCCTTCTCGGCAAGCTCCGCTCCGAAGTCTCCCTCATCGAGGACTCAAAGATTCCGGCATCTCCGGGGGTTTTCCCGGTCCCGTCCGCAACCCCGCAACCCCGCAACCCCGCAATCACGTGGATCCGTTATCCCAGTACCACTGGAACTCGATATCAGGCGATCAGCTCCTTCAGCGGGATGGAGGGGTCGGTCAGCCTGTCGGGTTTGGGTGAAAGCCCGTCGATCACAAGCTTCCGGCCCTGGACAAAATCTTTGGCGGCATTGACACAGTCGAGCGCAATCACTCGGCCTTGCTTGAGGTAGATCAGCGAAAAACTGCGCGTTGCGGGATTGCCTCGCAACAGCGCGGTGTCGTGACCGATCGACAGGCCGATGGTCTGCAGGCGAAGATCATATTGGTTCGACCAGAACCAGGGCACCGAATCATAATGCGCGGCATCGCCAGTGATCGTCCGGGCAACGACACTAGCCTGATCATTGGCGTTCTGAACCGATTCAAGCCGGATCGTCGCGCCATCGGCAAAACGGTTAGCGTGGGCCGCACAATCGCCGAGCGCGAAAATATCGGGCAGACTCGTGCGCCCCTGTGCGTCTACCAGCACACCATTGCCGCCCTCGGCACCCGCCGCAATTAGCGGCTCGACCGCTGGAATAATCCCGATGCCGACGATCACCATCTCGACGGCGAGGACCGATCCATCGGCAAGGCGGACACCCGTCGCCCTGCCGCCCTCACCCAGGATACAGTCGATCGCGACGCCGGTACGCAAGTCGACACCGTGCGCGCGATGTTCGGCTTCATAGAAACGTGACAGTGGTTCACCGGCGACGCGGGCAAGCACGCGGTCCAACGCTTCGAGCACGGTGACGTGCTTGCCGAACTTGCTCAGCACCGCCGCCGCTTCGAGCCCGATATAGCCGCCGCCGATGACCACGACGCGGCGAACGTCCGGCAGTTCGGCGATCATCCGGTCGACATCGGCACGCGACCGCACGGAATGGACACCGGCAAGGTCATTCCCTGCGCAGGTTAGCTTACGCGGGCTGCCTCCGGTCGCCCACACCAGCGTGCCATAACCGAGCGAGCCACCATCGGCGAAGGCCACGGTTTTATCCGTCGGATCGACCATGACCACGCGGCGGCCGGTCAGCATTGTTATCTCGCGTTCCGACCAGAAGGCGGCCGGCCGGATCATGATGCGTTCGAAGCTTTTGTCGCCGGCAAGATAGTCCTTGGACAACGGCGGCCGTTCATAGGGCAGTTCTGGCTCGTCGCCGACCAGCGCAATCGTCCCCGCAAACTTCGCTTGCCGCAGGGCGATCGCCGTCTGTCCACCACCATGCCCGGCGCCCACAATGACTACATCCGCGCGCTCGGTCATCGGTTCGACCTCACCGCCGGAAACATGGCGACTAGATAGTCTGCAAGCACTCGACATACCCCCTTGGTTGAGAAAAAGTGGTGCCTTGAACTCGTGCTTGGTCCCGGGTTTGCGCCCCGCAGCCGAAATTGCGGGTGCCGCCGCGGTCATTGTGACGCTTGGGTAGGCAATATCGCCTATATCGGCTCCTTCCAGACCAAGGTGAATAATGCACCGCCAGGAGCCTACACCAAACCTCTAGCAGCATAGTCGCCATCATCCGCAGACGCCATTGGGATCAATTGAAGATCGATCACAATCTAAGAGATATGGATCCTGAAAAAGTTCTTGGCGCAAGAACTGAATTGAACACCGATCCAGTTATAGTCTCAGAAGGAACACCGGAATTATAGATAAGTGCATTCGTCAAATTTCGGATGTTGAAAGCAAATGAGACGCGATCAAGCTCGTATCCGAGCCTGAAATCCACTTTGTTGTAGGCAGGTACATTTTCGATCGCGTAATCAACCGCCGAGGTACTCCGCCGGCCAACCCTCGCGTAGCTTCCGAAAATCGAAGCCTTGCCCGGGCCGAGGTCGAACTCGTAGCGGGCCGAGACGTTCGAGCTGAATTTCGGCGCGTTCGGGAGCACAAAGTCGGCAAACCCCGCACCAACCGGAACATTTTTGGCCTTTGAATCGAGATAACTGGCGGATGCGGAAAAATTAAGTCCGCGCATCGGGCGGATAACCATGTCGAACTCGGCACCCCTTACCCATGCGTCGACGTTAAAGACGTAGAGCGCCAAGTTTTGGGTCGAGAAGGTTTGTAGATTCTTGTAATCGTAATAGAAAATCGAACCGTTGAAATCGAGCACTCCGTTGAGCATTCTCGATTTAACACCGGCCTCATAGTTCACAAGCGTCTCAGGTTTGAACTCGGCTACGGAAACGGGATAAAGCTCGTTTGCACCGGTATTGAACCCACCTGCCTTTGTGCCCCTGTTTACGCCAGCGTAGACATTGACATTTTCATCGAGTTTATATTGAGCAACGATGCGTCCTGACCAGGATGTCGTTGATATTGACTTGTCGAATCCGACGAACTGCACGAGCGGAACCGGCGACGCCCCTGCGATCACTGCGCAAATATTGACCGGGATCGTAGGATTGGTCGTGCAGGAGGACTGATTGACACCACGCTTCTGGTCACTGGTTACGCGGCCGCCGACAATAACACTGAACTTGGGGCTAAAGTGGTAGGTGGCTTCCGCAAATCCAGCGTAAGACGTGGTTCTCAGATGCAGGGCCGCATTGAGATTGATTCCATAGAACGGTATATCGTTTAGATTAACATTTGCGCCGGTATGGTTGTTGATCCACAACCCATAAAGACCGGCGACCCAGTCAACATTACTTACCTTTCCGGAGAGTCTGATCTCTTCGGAATATTGGCGGCCCCCAGGATTGCTTTGATTAAAAATAGCTGTCGGGAATCCGCTCGCAAGCAGGGTGTTGTAGAGTTGATCGGAGTACTGATAGTTTGAGATCGACGTCAGCTTGATTCCGGACCCAATCGTCCAATCGATTGTCGCGGTGGCGTTAAGATATTTTCCGTTGAATTTTAGGTAGTTGGCGGTTGGCGCATTGTAAGGGCTCTTCAGTGATGCCGCGCAGTCACCGAGTGGAGAATAAGTGGTCGGAACTGTCCCAACTGTCGTGCGGCAGAAATTCTGATACGCGGCAAAATTGCCGGGCGTGACGCCGACCGGCTTACCGTTCGCCCCGATAAACGCGCGCGTCGTGCTCGCGACAGGGCCCTGTTGGTCCGGAAAACGGTCTGCATATACGCTGAGCAGGGCCCGGAAATCGCTACTGGGCTTATACTGGAGTTGCGCACGGACAGCTTGAACATCTGTGCCGTTATGGTCTGGCCCGATCGGATTGCGGATGTATGCGCCACCCTTTTCGGCATGATATGCGATACGGCCTGACCAGTCACCGCCAAGGCTGCCGCCGACGGCCCCTTCCGTCATGAACTTGTCGTAGCTCCCATATTCGGTCGTGACATAAGCCTCGAACTCTTGGCTGGGTGCTCGGGTAATATATTGGACAAGGCCACCCGTCGCATTGCGCCCGAACAGTGTTCCTTGCGGCCCCTTGAGAACCTCGACACGGTCGACGTCGAAAACCGGCTGAGTCAGCGCGGTCGAGAGGCCGACATACGCTCCGTCCACATAGGTGGCGACCGGTGCTTCCTGGTGAGCCGCGATATCTTGCTGGCCGACCCCACGGATGATCGTCGTGACATAAGCACCGCCACCCGGGGTAGTTGAGCGCACACCTGGAACAAGATCTGGAAGATCCATCGACGTTGTGAAGCCGCGGGCGGTGAGATCCTGTCCCTTGATCGCGCTGATCGCGATCGGGACGTCGCGAAGATTTTCCGACTTCTTCTGCGCCGTCACGATGATGTCGCCCTCAGCGTTTGGGTCTTGCGCCGCGGGGGCGTCAGAAGGCGGCGTCGGAGCTGGTTGGGCGGTCTGTGATTGAGCGTATGCGCCTTGGGACAAGGTCAGCAGTGTCGCAAGCGTGACCGGCGCGAGAGCAGTTAGTCTCATATTTTCATCCCTCTCCTTCCGGGCGGCCGCCTTCTGTGGACGTGCTCGCAAGCCGGCTTTTCAAAAATGATTAGAGACCTAAGTAATATATGAAAGGAAACGCGACGCAAGCCATATTCAGGGCACCCGGCCAGCAGCGTCGCTCCGGCCCATAGCGACGGTCCCGTCGGAGGTGCTCTATAGGCTGTACCGCCCTAAAAACGTACCTATCGTGACCGAGGACAACGGAAAACCGCTACCTATTTGGGCAAACAGGGGAGGGGATGGTTGCTCAGTGCGCGCCCCTTCGCATGGGAAGCCCTTCCCTTGACTGGAGTACGGTAATACGCAATTATAGTTAGATAACTAAGGATATGGCCATGGAGAGAGGATTGCCGACAAAGGCGCTATGGGATCGCCTTCCCGAAATCGTTCGCTTCCGCGATCAACCGGGGATGACGGAGACCTACAGTTTTGCGGGCGCCGAGGGCACGACCGAGCTGGAAGGCCAGCTGTTCCGGCAGAGAGCGCGGCCATCTAAGGCGGTCTATTTGTTCATGCACCCCACAGCCACGGTCCAGCTGCTCCCAATGCCTGAGGCGCTTGCCGATGCGGGGTTGCACGTACTTTGCGCGTCGAGTCGCTACCCGAGAAACGATAGTGCGCTGATTATGGAAAAGGTCGCCTACGACATGGGCCAGTGGGTGCGCCACGCGCGCGAGTCGCTGGGTTATGAAAAGGTGATCCTGGTGGGATGGTCGGGCGGCGGCTCGCTATCGCTGTTTTATGCGGCCCAGTCTGAACATCCGACAATCACCCACACGCCCGCCGGCGACCTTTATGACCTGACAGCAGCGCGGCTGCAGCGGGTTGACGGAATAGTCTTAATCGCCGCCCACCTCAGCCGGGCGGAAGTGCTGACCGAATGGCTTGACCCCTCCGTCATCGACGAATTCGACCCGGACACGCGCGATCTCGAATTCGATATCTATAGTCCGGACTGCCCGAACAAACCACCATTCACCGCTGACTTCATCGCCGCCTTCCGCGAGAGGCAGCGGGCCCGCAATCGCAGAATTACCGCCTGGGCCGAGGAAATGCTTGCCACGCTCCGTCGTCGCAACGACGGCGAAACCGAACGCGCCTTCGTCACGCACCGCACGATGTGCGACGTGCGCTGGATTGATCCGACGATCGACCCCAATGGACGCGCGCCGGGGGCATCCTATCTTGGCAATCCACGCACGGTGAACGTGGGACCCGCTGGTTTGGCGCGATTCTCAACCCTGCGCTCGTGGCTGTCGCAATGGTCCTACGACCTATCCAACTCCAAGGCTGCCGTTAACGCGACAAAGATCCATCGGACCCCTGTGCTGCAGATCGAGAATGAAGCGGACGACGCGGTTCCCGCGAGCCATAATCCGATCATTCACAACGCGCTCACCGTTGCGAACAAGGAATTTGTGAGCATCAAGGGCGCGACCCATTTCTACCAGGGCCAGCCCGAACATCTCAGCGCTTGTATCGACGGGATCATCGACTGGAGCCACCGCAACGATTTGTGATCTGGCCGCCGCGATCGACGCGGCGCCTCCGCATTTTCGCTGCGGCGCGGCCGGCTTACGCCGGCCGGTCGCGGATTCCTTGCGGGGATCAGTTGTAGACGGCGTCCCGGATGTCGGACACGAACTTCCCCGACATACCCTCAAAGGCCGTGTTGGTCATGGCCACGACCGTCAGCGCGTTTGCACGATCGATGAACCAGCTATTGCCGTATCCGCCGGCCCAGTGAAGCGTTCCGGGAGACTGCGGCGACGGGACGGCGTGCGGATCTGCAAGCACTGCCCAGCCGAAGCCGAAGCCCCAACCCGGCCCGCAGGCCGCAGCCTGAGGTCCGAGCTGATCGGTCGCCATCATCTCGACTGTTTCAGGCTTCAGGATCGGACCACCCCCGAGCCGGATGGTTTCCAGAAAGTGCAGGACGTCGCCCGCAGTCCCCACCATCCCACCCCCGCCTGACGGATAGGAGTTTGGATCCAGGATACGGCTCGGCGCGAACGTTAGCGACCCGTTGAAGGCATCCAGCACTACCATGCCGTCCGTGATGCGGACGGGAACGGATTCGCTGTTGAAGTAATTCGTCGCGAGCCGCTCAACATCCGCAACGGCAAAGCCGGTATCGACGATACCCAGCGGATCCGTGACCAGTTTGCGCACAGCATCGCGTAGCGAACCACCGGTAACGCTCTCAACCACCCCTCCCATCACATCCATGCCAAGGGAATAGCGAAAACCCGACCCCGGTGCGGCGGTAAGCGGGGCGGCAGCCAGGCGCCGAAGATTCTCGGATAGCGACAATCCCGGTTGATCCAACCCGTCGGAGACGTCGAGGCGACGATAATGGCCATCGCTCCCTTCCTGAAACGGATAGCCGAGCCCCGATGTGTGCGTGAGCAGATGGCGGATCGAGATGACCGGAACCGATCCATCGGACAGGCGCGGCTGAAAGTCGGGCAGGAAGCGCGTCACTGGATCGTCCAGCCTCACAACACCATCCTCGATCAGGCGCATCACGGCGGCGGTGACAAAGGGTTTGGTCACCGATGCAAATCGGAAAATGCTATCCGTTTGCATCGGCTTTTGCGATTCACGGTCTGCAAATCCCGCCGCGCGGCGATAGGCGATCTTGCCGCCCCGGGCGACGATCACGACCGTTCCCACCAAACGATTGTCGGCGAGAGCATTGTCTATCGCGCGATCCAGGCGATCGGACACATCCGCGCCTTTAAAGGCTGATGAACTCATAAGTTCAAACTCTCCCGATACTCTCGCAGACCGGACGCGGCCCGCACCTAAGCGATTGCAGTCATCAACCGCGCGGTGGAGAGCGACGACGATTCGGTCGGAGGCAAGGCCTGACCATCAGCACACCTCTCCACGCAACCTTCACGTCGCAGACCGCCACCGTGCAGTTCCTTAGTTATCTAACCATTAGTGATGTAAGTATCGGCGCGCAACATTGATGTGGGGCATCCATGGTGGCGAGGACACCCACTATCGCATCAGTCGCCTGCCTCATGAGTGATGCCGGCGACCCCTCGGTCCTCTCGGCGCCGCCGACCCGGCTTCGCGTCGGGCTCCTCGGGGGAGAGGCTCCGAATCGCAGCTTCTAGATTGGTCTGCAGCTCGCCCAATAGGGCGATCTGGAGATCCGCTTCGCGGCGCGAAATGCCGGTCTTAGCGATATCCCCAACTTCGATGCCAATGGGCAGAAGCTTCCTTTTCAGCTCGTGACCGTAAGGGGTGAGGAAGATGTTGATCTTCCGCTTGTCCGCCGCGTTGCGGACCCGGGCAACGATTCCCCGTTGCTCCATGGAAGCGATCGCCGAAAGCGTGGTCGGCTCCATCGTTCCAACAAGGTCGGACAGTTCCTTCTGGGTTAAGCCGTCCTGGTCCCACAGGACGCGCAAGAAGTACCACATGCCCAGGGTGACGCCGAACTGCTCGATCTTCAGCTGTAGCAGCTTTTGCATAAGTCGATGCGTGAGTCGGATTTGATATCCGATACTCAGGTCGAACGGCAGGTTGATTTCCCCGCTATCTCCGCTCATCGAAATCGGCCCTGCATGACCCGAACCATCGGGCCTGTTGAATGTCGAAACCAGCGTGCATTCCTTCTTGGCAACCGCCCCAGCCGCGTGGGTCGGTTGACTTGTTAATGGATTATGACTTGACGGTCCCGCGGCTTCTCATCCGGGTCGAGGGCGAGATTCCGGCGTTCGTTCGGCGGCCTTGATGGTCGTGACTGCCATATATTCAACCGACGTAAGGGCACGAGGGCCACCCTAGTTCGGGCGGGATTCAAAGGGCCGGAGAACCCACGCTCAATCCGCGTGGAATAGATAGGGTGTCACCGAAGCACGATTCAGACCCGTTCGACCGCGAGCGCAAGGCCCATGCCGACGCCGATGCAGAGCGTGGCAAGGCCCAGTCTGCCGTCAGTATCCAACTGGACGTTGGCGGGCAGGTGCACCATCAAAGCCGTTGCCCCTGCCTCATTGGGAGGGCGAACATGGCGACACGCCCCAGGGAGAGTGCATTTGTCCAACAGGCCCGCCCAGCTCAATCCGGAATGGAGCCTTGGTTATCAGGTCCGGCGCTGCCATCGGCGGTTCGATCGCCTGCTCAATGCGATGCTGGCGAAGCACGATCTAAAGACGGGCTTCTGGTATTACCTTCGTGTGCTGTGGATCCGCGACGGCGTCACCCAGAAATATCTGAGCGACATGACCAACGTCACAGAAAACACGACTGTGTCGATAATCAACAACATGATGCAGCACGGGCTTGTAGAGCGCACCCGCGACAAGGTTGATCGCCGCAAGTTGAGCGTTACGCTGACCCAACGAGGCAAAGCCCTGGAAGCGGAGCTCATGCAATATGCGATCGACATTAACCGCATCGCCGTCGCCGGGATCGATCCGGCCGAGGTTGCGACGTGCGTCGACGTGCTTTCGCGCATGTCAGCCAATCTCGCCGCCGAATTCGATTCTATCCCGAACACCCCCGCCGAGGACTGACAGGGCGCAACCGGTCAGCGGCCGCTCGCCGGGTATCCTGCGGCAGCCCGGCAAAGACGGAGCATCGACAACCACGCTGCTCCCGCACCGCTTATGCTCCGCCCCGTCATTTCCCGGATTGCATCACGTCAGATCTTGAACTCCGCGAACGTCTCCGGCGCGAACATGTCCTCGATCGTCAGCTGGCGCGGCGACAGACCCTGCTCATGATGATAGCGCGTGAAGGTCTCGAGTACGTGGCGGTTCTTCTCGATTCCGTAAGGCCACCACTGATCGCCCAACGTCGCGATCGTTTCCTCGACCGCGGCAATTTGCCAGGGCAGCATCGTCTTGAGCGAGGCTGAGACGCGCAGCTGTTCGTAGGTTAGCTGCTGCGCCTGGACGAACGCCTTGTAGAGCGCCTGTGCGATCCAGCGGTTCTTCTCGTAAATGTCGCGGCGAATGGCAACGACGTGCATGATCGGGAAGATATTCGTCTTGCCGAAATAGGCTTTCTCGACCTGGACGAAGTCCGGGAACAGGCGCCGCACATTGTGCGGTTCCGAATAGAAGGTCGATGGAGCACGCGCGGTGTGCAGCGCGTCGATCTCGCCATCAGCCAACATCCGGGTCAGCGTCTGGTTTGGCCCGATCGGCTCAACCTTGAACTTGTCCGGCAGATTGAGTTTGAGCTTTTCCTCACGGCCCGGCTCTTCCTCGCCGCCCGTGACATAAGTGACCGACGCCGGGTCGATGCCATATTCGTCCTGCAGGATACCGCGGATCCAGACCGGCGCGGTCATCTGATATTCCGGGACGCCGATGCGCTTGCCGACAAGGTCGGACGGTTTTTCGATGCCGCTCTTGGCCGACACGAAGATGCAGGAATGACGGAAGAAACGTGACGGGAACACCGGGATGGCGATAAAGTCTGGATTGTCCCGGCCCAGAGTCACGCAATACGATGACATCGAAAGCTCGGCGGCATCGAACTCGCGATTGCGCAGCATCCGGAAGAACGTTTCCTCGACGGACAGCACCATCAAGCCGCTATTGTGTAATCGAGACCGATATCGGCAGCCGGTGCGCTCTGCGTAATGCGGCCGACGGAGACGTAAGTAACTCCCGTTTCCGCGATCGCACGGATGGTATCGAGCCGCACGCCACCTGACGCTTCGATCGGCACGCGGCCCGCAACCAGCGCCACACCCTCGCGCAGCATTTCGACCGACATATTGTCGAAGAGCAGCCGATCGGCGCCTGCCTTCAGTGCCGGCTCGATCTGGTCGATTGTGTCGACTTCGACTTGGACCGGGAGTGCTGACTTGCCCGCCTTGGCCGCGCGCACGGCCGCCTCGATCGAGCCGCAGATCGCGACATGATTGTCCTTGATCAGGATGCCGTCGTCGAGCCGCATACGATGATTGTGCGCCCCGCCCATGCGGGCAGCATATTTCTCAATTGCGCGCAGGCCGGGTATGGTCTTGCGGGTGTCGAGCAGGATGCACGACGTGCCCGCGATCATGTTGGCATAGCTTCGAGTAAGGGTGGCAATACCGGTGAGGTGCTGCAGCGTGTTCAGCGCCGAGCGCTCCGCCGACAACATCGGGCGGGCGCGACCCTCCACGCGCATGATCGGGGCACCCGCCTGGAGCTCATCTCCATCCCTGGCAAGCCGCTCGACCCGGACATCGGGATCAAGGGCCTCGAAGAAGACCTGGGCGAGATCGATGCCCGCAACGGCAATCTGCTCGCGAGTCTGGATCGTCGCGATCAGCCGTGCGTCGGCGGGGATGGTGAGGTCGGTGGTGACATCACCACCTAGCCCCAGATCCTCCTTGAGTACGGACTGGACGAAATGACTGACGGCATCCGCGTCGAGCCCGGCAATGGGCGGCAGGGACATCATCAAGCGCGGACGTCCCCGAGAGCGTCGACATCTGTCGATACGGTCCGCATGATATCCGCCTCTTCGTCCGAGACATTGAGCAGCCGCCAGTCGGTGCCCTTAGGCACGATGCCTTCGAACGACATGAGCTTGGCGTTCGGAATGTGCGGCTCGGTCGTGCCGATCGCCGGCTCGCCCTTTTCCACCGCCTGCGCGGCGCGGTACATCTGTGTGCGGAACGTGAAGATCGCCTTGTCGCTCGACCCCAGGCGATCATCGCCACGATCGGCGAGCGTACCCATCGATTCCCACATCGCCATGTCCTGCGCCGGGATGCCGTAGATACCGGTGAAATCGCCGTCCTTCATGGCTACGCGATCCTGGAGATAGTTGTTTCCTGCGTTGCGCATCTTTTTGAAGGTGATCGGCTCGACATCCTTGCCGATCTCGGCACCGCAGAATTTGCGCCATGCGTCGGTCGAAATGCCTTTTTCGGGATGCCAGGCGACCCAGTAGAACATCGTGTTCTCATCATCGATCGGGACCAGCATCTGGCTCAGATGATATTGGTCATTCGATGGAATGTGGACGGTATAGGGCGCCACATAGAGTGTCATGCGGATATAATCAGTGGCATCGGCGTCGACGATCGGCTTGCGGATCGCGACATAGCGGAAGCCAAAGCTGGTCTTCTGGACCTCAAGGCGTGGCGCCTTGTCGGCCGACGGCCGTAGCCAGGCGGTGTCGGTCGCGGTCGATCCGCTGACCTCGGTTGCCGTCGGCATGTTGGACGAGTGCAGGCTCGAACTGTGCGCCGAGTCGATGGAGCCTTCGAGCACCTGTGCCCAGTTGCATGCGCCATGCATCTTCACGATGCTGATCTTGTCGTCCGGTACGGTCGCCCAGTTGGGCTTGTCGAACGGCGTCACCTGATCGGGATTGCCCATCCACACCCAGACGAACCCGCCGGCCTCCTGGACCGGATAGGCCTTGGTCTTCATCGTGCTGCGCAGCTTGGCGTCGACCGGCTCGGACGACATGTCGATGGCGTTGCCGTTCACGTCGAACTTCCAGCCATGATAGAGGCAACGCAGGCCGCATTCCTCGTTGCGGCCAAAGGCCAGCGACGCGCGGCGGTGCGGGCATTGCTCGTCAAGCGCGCCCAGACGACCCTTGCTGTCGCGGAACACCACCATATTCTCGCCGAGGAGGCGGACGCGCAGCGGCGTACAATCCGGTTCGGCCACCTCTTCGGACATGCACGCGGGCATCCAGTGCTGGCGCATCAGCCTGCCCATCGGCGCGCTGCCCTCGACTCGGGCGAGGATGTCATTTTGTTGGGGTGTCATCGCCTATCCTTATCGCAAAGTGGCTGTGCCAAGGCGCCGTGCCACGAAGGTGTTTCATCCACTTCTTGAAAACACTTCTACATAGAAGTATTGTGCGTTTCAAGCGGGCCGCATTTCAAGGACCGACCTGGCAGATCGAGGATAAACATGAAGGCACTTCGGATCGGCATTGTCGGCCTTGGCCGGGGGTTCATGCTGACGCTTCCGGCGTTGCGCGCGCACCCACGGGTCGAGATCGCCGCGGCGTTCGATCTGCGCGCGTCCCCACGTGCTCAATTCACGCGCGAGTTCGGAGCCAAGTCATATGAAAGCCTGGAGGGGTTGCTCGCCGCCGATATTGATGCCGTCTATATCGCGACGCCACACGAACTGCACGCGACGCAGGCAATCGCGGCCCTCGGTGCGGGCAAGCATGTTCTGGTCGAAAAGCCGATGGCGATCTCTGTCGCCGAGTGCGTCGCGATGGAAGCGGCGGCACGCCGGGCCGGCAAACTGCTCCTGGTCGGCCCCAGCCATGGCTTTGATGCCCCGGTCCGCCGAGCCGCCGAGTTGATCGCCAGCGGCGGCTTTGGTGCGGTGCGGCAACTCACGGCGATGAACTTCACCGATTTCATGTATCGGCCGCGTCGCCCCGAAGAGCTGGACAGCGCGCGTGGTGGGGGCGTTGTCTACAGTCAAGCCGCTCACCAAATTGACGTGGCGCGGCGGCTTGTCGGACGCGATGTGACATTCGTGCGCGCGGTTGCGGGCAATTGGGATTCCAGTCGCCCGAGCGAGGGCGCATATGCCGCGATGATGGGATTCGAGGGTGGGGCTGTCGCATCGCTGACGTACAGTGGCTACGCCCATTATGATTCCGACGAACTGGTTAATTGGATATCGGAACTCGGCCGCGAGAAGGATCCGGAGCAATACGGTGACACGCGGCGCGCGCTCAGGAACCTCGAACCAGCGACCGAAAGCGCTGCCAAGATACGCCGAGCGTATGGCGAGGACGGCGCATCGACCAGCGAACCGCCGGCGCCGTATCATGAGCATTTCGGCTTTGTGCTGGTCAGTTGCGAACGCGCCGATCTCAAGCTCTCGCCCCAAGGCATCACGCTCTATGGCGATGAACACCGTGAGTTTCTCGCGATCGATCCGCCAAGCCTGCCGCGGGTCGAGGTCATCGATGAATTCGTTGAAGGCGCACTCGGTCTGGTCCAGCCGATCCATGATGGCCGCTGGGGCGTGAAGACGGTGGCGTGCTGCGCAGCCCTACTCGAATCGAGCCGCACCGGCAGCGAAATCGCACCCACAGCCATGATTATCGACACTTTGGAGGCCGTTTCCGTATGACTAGATTGAACCTCTCGCTCGCCTGTTGGGGCTATGATCGCACCGAGGCGCTGCTGTCGCAGACGGTCCGCCCCGATGGGATCGATCTCAACTTTCAGGTGCTGTCCGTCGAGGAAACGTTCTTCCGGATGCTGCGCAATCGCGAGTTCGATGCCGCCGAGCTTTCGATGTCATCGTATTGCGTGACTCTGGGCCGGGACAATCCAGACTTTATCGCCATCCCGGTGTTCCCGTCACGTTTCTTCCGTCATTCCTGCATCTTCGTGTCGGCCAAGAGCGGCATCGAAAAACCGTCCGACCTTGTCGGCAAGCGCATCGGCGTCCCGGAATATCAGATGACCGCGCCGGTCTGGATCCGCGGTATCCTGCAGGACGAATATGGCATCGACCCGGCGTCGGTCACTTATGTCACGGGCGGCGAGGAAGAGCCGGGCCGTGAGGAAAAGCTCAAACTCAATCTGCCGGACAAGTTCAAGGTTGAGCCGATCGGGCCAAACCAGACGCTGACCCGGATGTTGGCTGATGGCGAGATCGACGCGCTGCACACCGCGCGTGCTCCATCGACCTTCTATTCGGAACCGCACAATGTGCGGCGCCTGTTCCCGGACTTCGTCCAGGTCGAGAAAGCCTATTTCGGCAAGACGAATATCTTCCCGATCATGCACGTCGTTGCCATTCGCCGCGACATTTACGAGAAGAACCGCTGGATCGCACAGGCGCTCTACAAGGCGTTCGTCCAGGCGCAGCAGCTAACCTACGAACAGCTGCGCGTCTCAGCCTCGCTCAAGACGATGCTGCCCTGGCAAATTGCCGCGGTCGAGGAAACGATCGCGACGTTGGGCGATCAGTGGTGGCCTTACGGAATCGAGAAGAACCGCCACGTACTCGAGACCTTCACGCGCTATCATCATGAGCAGGGTCTGTCGCCGCGCCAGCTGACGATCGAGGACATGTTCGCGCCGGAGACGTTCGCGGAGTTCAAGATCTGACGTGATGCAATCCGGGAAATGACGGGGCGGAGCATAAGCGGTGCGGGAGCAGCGTGGTTGTCGATGCTCCGTCTTTGCCGGGCTGCCGCAGGATACCCGGCGAGCGGCCGCTGACCGGTTGCGCCCTGTCAGTCCTCGGCGGGGGTGTTCGGGATAGAATCGAATTCGGCGGCGAGATTGGCTGACATGCGCGAAAGCACGTCGACGCACGTCGCAACCTCGGCCGGATCGATCCCGGCGACGGCGATGCGGTTAATGTCGATCGCATATTGCATGAGCTCCGCTTCCAGGGCTTTGCCTCGTTGGGTCAGCGTAACGCTCAACTTGCGGCGATCAACCTTGTCGCGGGTGCGCTCTACAAGCCCGTGCTGCATCATGTTGTTGATTATCGACACAGTCGTGTTTTCTGTGACGTTGGTCATGTCGCTCAGATATTTCTGGGTGACGCCGTCGCGGATCCACAGCACACGAAGGTAATACCAGAAGCCCGTCTTTAGATCGTGCTTCGCCAGCATCGCATTGAGCAGGCGATCGAACCGCCGATGGCAGCGCCGGACCTGATAACCAAGGCTCCATTCCGGATTGAGCTGGGCGGGCCTGTTGGACAAATGCACTCTCCCTGGGGCGTGTCGCCATGTTCGCCCTCCCAATGAGGCAGGGGCAACGGCTTTGATGGTGCACCTGCCCGCCAACGTCCAGTTGGATACTGACGGCAGACTGGGCCTTGCCACGCTCTGCATCGGCGTCGGCATGGGCCTTGCGCTCGCGGTCGAACGGGTCTGAATCGTGCTTCGGTGACACCCTATCTATTCCACGCGGATTGAGCGTGGGTTCTCCGGCCCTTTGAATCCCGCCCGAACTAGGGTGGCCCTCGTGCCCTTACGTCGGTTGAATATATGGCAGTCACGACCATCAAGGCCGCCGAACGAACGCCGGAATCTCGCCCTCGACCCGGATGAGAAGCCGCGGGACCGTCAAGTCATAATCCATTAACAAGTCAACCGACCCACGCGGCTGGGGCGGTTGCCAAGAAGGAATGCACGCTGGTTTCGACATTCAACAGGCCCGATGGTTCGGGTCATGCAGGGCCGATTTCGATGAGCGGAGATAGCGGGGAAATCAACCTGCCGTTCGACCTGAGTATCGGATATCAAATCCGACTCACGCATCGACTTATGCAAAAGCTGCTACAGCTGAAGATCGAGCAGTTCGGCGTCACCCTGGGCATGTGGTACTTCTTGCGCGTCCTGTGGGACCAGGACGGCTTAACCCAGAAGGAACTGTCCGACCTTGTTGGAACGATGGAGCCGACCACGCTTTCGGCGATCGCTTCCATGGAGCAACGGGGAATCGTTGCCCGGGTCCGCAACGCGGCGGACAAGCGGAAGATCAACATCTTCCTCACCCCTTACGGTCACGAGCTGAAAAGGAAGCTTCTGCCCATTGGCATCGAAGTTGGGGATATCGCTAAGACCGGCATTTCGCGCCGCGAAGCGGATCTCCAGATCGCCCTATTGGGCGAGCTGCAGACCAATCTAGAAGCTGCGATTCGGAGCCTCTCCCCCGAGGAGCCCGACGCGAAGCCGGGTCGGCGGCGCCGAGAGGACCGAGGGGTCGCCGGCATCACTCATGAGGCAGGCGACTGATGCGATAGTGGGTGTCCTCGCCACCATGGATGCCCCACATCAATGTTGCGCGCCGATACTTACATCACTAATGGTTAGATAACTAAGGAACTGCACGGTGGCGGTCTGCGACGTGAAGGTTGCGTGGAGAGGTGTGCTGATGGTCAGGCCTTGCCTCCGACCGAATCGTCGTCGCTCTCCACCGCGCGGTTGATGACTGCAATCGCTTAGGTGCGGGCCGCGTCCGGTCTGCGAGAGTATCGGGAGAGTTTGAACTTATGAGTTCATCAGCCTTTAAAGGCGCGGATGTGTCCGATCGCCTGGATCGCGCGATAGACAATGCTCTCGCCGACAATCGTTTGGTGGGAACGGTCGTGATCGTCGCCCGGGGCGGCAAGATCGCCTATCGCCGCGCGGCGGGATTTGCAGACCGTGAATCGCAAAAGCCGATGCAAACGGATAGCATTTTCCGATTTGCATCGGTGACCAAACCCTTTGTCACCGCCGCCGTGATGCGCCTGATCGAGGATGGTGTTGTGAGGCTGGACGATCCAGTGACGCGCTTCCTGCCCGACTTTCAGCCGCGCCTGTCCGATGGATCGGTTCCGGTCATCTCGATCCGCCATCTGCTCACGCACACATCGGGGCTCGGCTATCCGTTTCAGGAAGGGAGCGATGGCCATTATCGTCGCCTCGACGTCTCCGACGGGTTGGATCAACCGGGATTGTCGCTATCCGAGAATCTTCGGCGCCTGGCTGCCGCCCCGCTTACCGCCGCACCGGGGTCGGGTTTTCGCTATTCCCTTGGCATGGATGTGATGGGAGGGGTGGTTGAGAGCGTTACCGGTGGTTCGCTACGCGATGCTGTGCGCAAACTGGTCACGGATCCGCTGGGTATCGTCGATACCGGCTTTGCCGTTGCGGATGTTGAGCGGCTCGCGACGAATTACTTCAACAGCGAATCCGTTCCCGTCCGCATCACGGACGGCATGGTAGTGCTGGATGCCTTCAACGGGTCGCTAACGTTCGCGCCGAGCCGTATCCTGGATCCAAACTCCTATCCGTCAGGCGGGGGTGGGATGGTGGGGACTGCGGGCGACGTCCTGCACTTTCTGGAAACCATCCGGCTCGGGGGTGGTCCGATCCTGAAGCCTGAAACAGTCGAGATGATGGCGACCGATCAGCTCGGACCTCAGGCTGCGGCCTGCGGGCCGGGTTGGGGCTTCGGCTTCGGCTGGGCAGTGCTTGCAGATCCGCACGCCGTCCCGTCGCCGCAGTCTCCCGGAACGCTTCACTGGGCCGGCGGATACGGCAATAGCTGGTTCATCGATCGTGCAAACGCGCTGACGGTCGTGGCCATGACCAACACGGCCTTTGAGGGTATGTCGGGGAAGTTCGTGTCCGACATCCGGGACGCCGTCTACAACTGATCCCCGCAAGGAATCCGCGACCGGCCGGCGTAAGCCGGCCGCGCCGCAGCGAAAATGCGGAGGCGCCGCGTCGATCGCGGCGGCCAGATCACAAATCGTTGCGGTGGCTCCAGTCGATGATCCCGTCGATACAAGCGCTGAGATGTTCGGGCTGGCCCTGGTAGAAATGGGTCGCGCCCTTGATGCTCACAAATTCCTTGTTCGCAACGGTGAGCGCGTTGTGAATGATCGGATTATGGCTCGCGGGAACCGCGTCGTCCGCTTCATTCTCGATCTGCAGCACAGGGGTCCGATGGATCTTTGTCGCGTTAACGGCAGCCTTGGAGTTGGATAGGTCGTAGGACCATTGCGACAGCCACGAGCGCAGGGTTGAGAATCGCGCCAAACCAGCGGGTCCCACGTTCACCGTGCGTGGATTGCCAAGATAGGATGCCCCCGGCGCGCGTCCATTGGGGTCGATCGTCGGATCAATCCAGCGCACGTCGCACATCGTGCGGTGCGTGACGAAGGCGCGTTCGGTTTCGCCGTCGTTGCGACGACGGAGCGTGGCAAGCATTTCCTCGGCCCAGGCGGTAATTCTGCGATTGCGGGCCCGCTGCCTCTCGCGGAAGGCGGCGATGAAGTCAGCGGTGAATGGTGGTTTGTTCGGGCAGTCCGGACTATAGATATCGAATTCGAGATCGCGCGTGTCCGGGTCGAATTCGTCGATGACGGAGGGGTCAAGCCATTCGGTCAGCACTTCCGCCCGGCTGAGGTGGGCGGCGATTAAGACTATTCCGTCAACCCGCTGCAGCCGCGCTGCTGTCAGGTCATAAAGGTCGCCGGCGGGCGTGTGGGTGATTGTCGGATGTTCAGACTGGGCCGCATAAAACAGCGATAGCGAGCCGCCGCCCGACCATCCCACCAGGATCACCTTTTCATAACCCAGCGACTCGCGCGCGTGGCGCACCCACTGGCCCATGTCGTAGGCGACCTTTTCCATAATCAGCGCACTATCGTTTCTCGGGTAGCGACTCGACGCGCAAAGTACGTGCAACCCCGCATCGGCAAGCGCCTCAGGCATTGGGAGCAGCTGGACCGTGGCTGTGGGGTGCATGAACAAATAGACCGCCTTAGATGGCCGCGCTCTCTGCCGGAACAGCTGGCCTTCCAGCTCGGTCGTGCCCTCGGCGCCCGCAAAACTGTAGGTCTCCGTCATCCCCGGTTGATCGCGGAAGCGAACGATTTCGGGAAGGCGATCCCATAGCGCCTTTGTCGGCAATCCTCTCTCCATGGCCATATCCTTAGTTATCTAACTATAATTGCGTATTACCGTACTCCAGTCAAGGGAAGGGCTTCCCATGCGAAGGGGCGCGCACTGAGCAACCATCCCCTCCCCTGTTTGCCCAAATAGGTAGCGGTTTTCCGTTGTCCTCGGTCACGATAGGTACGTTTTTAGGGCGGTACAGCCTATAGAGGGTCGTGCGGCTGAGCGGAACAGGAAAGTGTCGTAAGGGGCATTATTTCCTTTCAAAAGTCCCATTCGGAATTAGGTTGGCGTAGCGGTCTGAGGCCGCCGTTTGCGACGGCGTCAGGCACGGAGAAGTCGTAGCGGCCGAGGAAATTGATGTGACGCCAAGATATCGGCGAGAGCCGAGCGATATCGGCGGGCAGCGGCGGCGTCCCGGCCTCGCTGAGTTGGCGCACGGTTTCCTGCATGTAGACAGCGTTCCAGTGGACGATGGAGTTGAGGGCCAGACCGAGGACCCCAAGCTGCTCCTCTTGGCCCTGACGCAGAGGGCTTCTGATTTCGCCCCGATCGCCGTGATGGACGCGCCGACCGAGCTTGTGGCGCAATTCCTGCCGGTTGAGCTGAAACAATATTCGTCGCCGGAACGGCCGGTCATCGATGTATCGCAGGATATGCAGCGTCTTGATGATGCGGCCGAGTTCAGACAGGGCCTTGGCCAGCGTTGTTGGGCGGTCTTTGACCTGCAGCATTCGCATGACGCCTGCGGCCTTGAGGTGGCCGAGCTTGAGCGATCCGGCCAAGCGGATAAGGTCGGACCAGTTTTCCCGGATCAGATTGATTTTAACCCTGCCCCAGGCGGTCTGATCGAACGGCCCATAGCTCGCCTGGCGGTCGATACGCCAGAGTTTGGCGTCGCCGATGTCCGCCAGACGGGGGCTGAACCGGTAGCCCAAGAGCCAGAACAGACCGAAAATGGCGTCGGAATAGGCGGCGGTGTCGGTCATGATCTCCAGAGGATCGAGCTCGGTTTCCTGCTCCAGCAGGAGAGCCAGGACGACCAGGCTGTCGCGCAACGTGCCGGGGATGACCGCTCCGGTCAGACCGCTGAACTGATTGGAAATCATGTTGTACCAAGTGACGCCGCGCTCCTGGCCGTAATATTTGGGGTTGGGCCCGGCGTGTATGGCGCTCGACGGAGCGACAAAACGCATGCCGTCGGCGCTGGCCACCTCGCCTGCGCCCCAATGTTGGACGATATCCAGACGACTGTGAGCGGAAACGATCGCGGCGTTGGCCGCGGCGATGGTCTCGGGCCGAATGAAATTCTGACCGACCCAAGAAAGACGGTCGCGACGCAGAGCCGCAAATTCCGGGCGCACGATCGGCTCAAGACCGATGTTGCAGGCGCCGCCGACCAGGGTCGCGCACAGGCTTATCTCGAAGTGCTCGACGGTGGCCTGACGCTCGCTCAGATGCGTAAAGGACTTGGCAAATCCGGTTCGCGCCATGACTTCAAGAAAGATGTCGGGCATTCCGGCCTTCGGCATGCGCGTTTGGACGGCGGCGCGAAGTGCTCGAAGGCTCTCGGGTTCATCAAGCTTGTCGAGGGGCGTGACCACAATCCCCATCTTGTCGGCGACCGTCTCAAAACGCAGGTCCGGATTGTCGCCGGCGCGCGCAACGACATGTCGATATGCCTCGTCGAGAAGGCGGGAGAGACCGTCAATCTCAATGTCGGCTTCCAGAGATCGGCCCAGGGCGCGTGCTACCATCAACCTGGAATTGTGCCAGGACTCGCCCTCGAGCATCCCGCGCCGGGGATCCCCGTATCGGATGCCGGGCTTGGCGAACACATCGCGACGCTTGATCGCCAGACGCCACGCATCGATGATCGCGAAGACATAGGCCTTCGGGTCGCGCATCCTGCCATCGTCATCCAGGACATGTTGCCTCCACGCCTTCGAGACCGCAGCGATCGGTGCGCCGCGCATCTTGACGAGAGAGGACCAGTCGTCCACGCCCTTGAGGTAGCTGATCGCGGCCTTGACGTTTTTGCCACCTGGGGCAGCGTCGGTCTCGATGCGGGTAGCGATTTCAAAGAACAATCGCCGGGCGCTCCGCCATTTTGTTCGCAGTTGATCATAGGGCTTGGTCTCCGCGGGCTTGGCGATCGCCTCCACCTTGGACATGGCGGCCTCGATGTCGGGACGGGGCAACCGCTCGAAGAGCACATCTCGCCATTCATTGAGGGGCAGGGCGTCGTCGGTCAAAACCAACAGACCCATTGCGTGGAGCAGCATCGCGGCGCCATCGAGATCGCGCAGACTGCGCAGGCGGGCCTGTTTGTCGGCGGCTTCAGCCCCTTTCACCAAGTCGGCGAGCAGAGCCTCGGCCAGCTCGGCGGCGTCGTCCTGGGCCGCCGCTTCGAGCGTATGGAAGAGCGCGGCTACGGTCGCGGTTCGACGAGGCTCCTGAAGGGCGGCGATGGCCGAGGGCTTGCCGACGCGCGCTACCCGCGCGAGCCGCTCAAGGGTTGTGGCGGGAACGCCCCGCGGTGGCGCCGGCCGCAGATTGAACGCCCGGACCGCATCGAGCCGATCAAGGTGTCGGAAGAGTTCGGTCGGCATGCGCTTGGAGGGAACGGTCCGGAGCGCGTCCAGGGCGGCGAACGTGGATGTGTCGCCATCGTCAAACAGCGCGGCGATGCGCACGCGCTGGTCATCGCTCAAGCTGGCGACCAGATGGCGCCAAAGCCTGGTCCGCGCACGATCGCGGATCCTGCCAACCAGGCGCTCGACGACCGTGACGCCCGGCAGCAGCACCTTGTTGGCGATCAGCCAGGCCGCAGCTCGATCAATCAGGGGGCCGGGCCGATCGTCGCCGCTCCAGCAAAGGGCGTAGAGCCATCGGGTCAGCCGGAAACGTGCCACCGCGTTGTCGCCAAAGTCCGTGAAGCCGCAGTGCGTCCGGATGAGCGCGAGGTGCCGGATGCGTCGGCTTCCCGCAAAATAGGCGTCCACGTCCGTGCCGGGTTCAAGAGCGAGTTGTTCGATCACGGCCGCCAGGACCGACGCTGGGATCTCGGCGGGCGAGACTGGAAATGCGCCCAGAAACCGGGCGCTCGTCAGCATCACGGCAAAGCCGAGCCGATTGTGGTCGCCGCGCAGAGTTCCAATGAGGTCGCGATCAGTTTGGTCCAGATGGAAATATCGCGCGAGTTGATCGGCCGACGGTTCGCCATCAAAGCGGGCAAAGCCCTGACGCTGGGCGTCAGTGAGGTGACGGGTGGGCATACCGTGCGAAACTTTCAACTTTTGCGAAGGGGACGGCCCATGCCGATAAACAAGGCGAATTTCTTCGCAAAACATATGTGCGAAACAAAATTGTTTTGCAGTAACTTTCGCACAATATCTGGAGCAGTCGCATGAAGCTCGGCTACGCGCGCGTTTCCACCGAGGATCAGAACTTGGAAATCCAGCGCGGTCGGCTCTCGGAGGCGGGCTGTGAAATGATGTTCGAAGAGAAAATATCGGGGGCCGCTCGTGGCCGGCCCGAGCTTGAAAAGCTGATGGGTCACCTGCGCAAAGACGATGTTCTCGTCGTCGCCCGCCTCGATCGTTTGGCGCGATCCACCATCGAACTCCTGCACATCGCGGAACGCATCAAGGAAAAGCAGGCAGGATTACAATCGCTTGATGAACCTTGGGCCGATACCACGTCCCCGTCTGGCGTGATGATCATGACCGTATTCGCTGGGATCGCCCAGTTCGAGCGGACTCTCATATTGAGCCGAACCGAGGAGGGGCGAAAGGCGGCGATGGCGCGCGGTGTGAGCTTCGGACGCCCAAAGAAAATGCGCCCAGATCAGGCGGAGCTCGCTCGCCAACTCGTTCTCGAGGGTAAGTCCATTAGCGCCGTCGCAAGGACCTTCAACGTTCACCCGGCCACCATCTATCGCTGTATCGAGCCAAACAGTGCCTTATGACACTTTCCTGTTCCGCTCAGCCGCACGACCCATAGCCTGCTCGACATCGAGCGCGGTTACGCGCCGCACCGCGTCCGCCCGCGTCCGCTCAGCGGTCGCCTGCGCGATGGCGGCCCGGCCATTGTTGAACACCGGGATCGGGATCGAGATCGCGAACACCGCGGCGGTGTCGTTGGTCGCTTCCAGTCGCCGCAGCGCCGGTCCGACGTTGATGTCGGGCACCCGATTGGCCCGAGCAAGCCGGATGCCGGCGTCGGCGATGGCCAGATCGGCATCGGCCGCCGCCAGCGCCAGCGTGCCTTGCGCACTTGGCGGGGCGACCGGCCCGAAGGTCGCGGCAGGGAGGCGATCGAGCAGTGTTACGTCCAGCGCGCCATCTATCGGACGACCGATCCGGCGCGCGAGATTGGTCCTGGCCGCCTCCGCAAGCCGCGTCAGCCGCTCGACGTTGGCATCCGCGTTGATCCGCGCCACGTCGGCGCGCTGCTGTTCGAGCGGCGATGCCCGGCCCGCCTGAACGCGGACCCCGGCGCCGCGCAGGACTTCCGCCGCGATCCGGGCTTGGTCGCGTGCCGTCGCCAAGCGGCGTTCGGCCGCGACCGCCTCGACATAGAGCTGCGTCACCTGCACGCGGATATCGGCCTCTGCGATCGCGGCTTGGAGCTGCGCCCGAGATAGCTGCGCGCCGGCGACGGCGACACGCGCGCTTCGCTTGCCGCCCAGCTCGATCGGGATCGCAACCCCGACCGTCGTTTCAGCGCTCCGCAGCCCCCGATAAGGCCCGGAACCCACGACATTCTCGACCTGACCCTGAAAGGTCGGATTGGGGCGGAGGCCCGCGACGGAGCGTCCAGCCTGTGCGGCTTCGATGCCCGCTGCTGCCGCCGCGTTGGCCGGTGCCGACCCACCTGCCGCCAACACGGCCTGATCGAGCGTGAAAGCCGGCATGGGCTGTGCCGATGTTGGCGCAGCCGGGACCGGCGCTTGTTGCGCCTGTGCTTGCGCCTGCGCGATCGATGCGCAGGACGCCGCAGCCAATACGGCCGCGATCAACTTTTTCATTATCTGGTGATCCTGACAAATTGCGTCGAGCCGGCTGATGCCGGCCAGCGGAAGATGTCAGGCGGTGGGCGGCCTCAGCCCAGGATCGACCAAGCGCGATGCGATGGCCGCGTCGGAACCGGCAAATGGGCGCATACCGCCGGCACGGGCCATCGCCGCCAGCTCATCGGTTGCGGGAAGGTTCAGCGACGGCCCATGGCATGTGCCGTGGTGGTGCGGAACGGCCTTATCAGAATCGCCCTGCGACTGATCGGCATCGCCTTCGCTATGCACGGCGCCGCTGCACTCGATCGTGATAGCGCCCGGTCTCTCCTGCGCGTGCACGGTTCCCGTCACCACCAGGGATGACGCGATCATGACAAGCAAAAGGGACCACAACTTACGCAGCATTGAGATTCGTTTAAGTGAAATGGCGCGCAAAGTCATCGTAGAACTTCCGGAGGAACCGATCGCGCCTCGCGCCACGCCGGGATGGCCTCCGTGATTTCGTCGCTGATGGTGGAGAGCGTCAGCGCAGCCAGCAGCAGCCATCCCCATCCCCGTCGAAATCTGAATGTCATCATGGAGCTTTCATGGCGGCTCAGCGCCAGAGGCGAAACCGCAATCGTGCCGCGCGGGATTCACGCCACATTCTATGTATGATAAAGGACATTATCACACATTCAGGGGACCATGATCGCCATGCCCGAGACGGCCTCGACACCGCCGCAGCGCCGCCCTGTCATCCGGACCGTAAGCTTCGATGAGGCCGGCGCGGCGATCGGCCGCTTGCTGCCGATCGCGCTGCCGCCCACGCGCGCGGCCGAGACCGGCGCGTCGGCCAAGGTCGCGGATTTTCTGTTGGCCTGGTGGAATGGCGACGAGTGCGGGCATTTCCCGATCCTGCATCTTTGCAACGTCGATGCCGTCATTGCCGAGGATATGCTGACGGTCATGGCCTATCTGGCGCAGGAGTCGACCACCTATGCCGATGCCTGGGGTTACCGCGACGCGATGCACGACCTTTGGGTGCGCTATCGCGGCGACCCCGCCGAGAGCGTTTAAACGTCTCCGAAGATCCACCGTAAAAAGGGATGCCGGCATGATCGAAAATGACGACGAGGCTTTTGCCGACAACTGCGCCGAGCGCGACCAGGCCAAGGCGCTGCGCGAGCAGGCGCGCGGGGGCGGGCTGCGTTTCGAGGTGTATCTACCCGGCGACATGGCCGATTGGCTGTTGGCGCAGGTCGAGCGGGGCCATTTCGTTGATCCGTCCGAGGCGGTGTTCGCGATCGTCCAGAACTTCATCGAGATGGAGCCGCACCGCGATTTGCGCGACGAGCTGTTGCGCCGGATATTGGACGAGTCGGTTGGACGCGGGCTTGAGGACGTGAAGGCGGGCCGCGTTCGTCCCGCCGATGAGGTGTTTGACGAATTGCGCCGGGAGCTGGCGAAGCCCCGCCGCGAGCCGGCCCGCTGGCAGAAGATCGCACGATGAACCAGCTCGCCCTCCTACCCTCGCCCGCGCTGGCGTTGCCGGCCTTGATCGCGGCGGCCGACGACGCCACGCGGCTGCGCTTCCTTGAGTTCTTCGCCGTCACCATCCGCAATCCGCATACGCGCCGTGCCTATGCGCGCGCGGCGGGCGACTTCCTGGCCTGGTGCGAGGCGCGCGGCGTTGCCTCTCTCGCTGGCGTGCAACCGCTCCACGTCGCGGCCTGGGTCGAGGCGCTGGGGCGCGAGCTGGCCGCGCCCAGCGTCAAGCAGCAGCTCGCCGGCGTGCGCCACCTGTTCGACTGGCTGGTAACGGGCCATATCGTGCCGGTGAATCCTGCCGGATCGGTGCGCGGGCCGGCGCATAGCCAGCGGCGCGGCAAGACGCCGGTGCTCGCCCCCGACGAGGCGCGGCGGCTGCTCGATACCATCGACGTGACGACGCCGGCGGGCCTGCGCGACCGCGCCCTGATTGGATTGATGGTCTATTCATTCGCACGGATCGGCGCGGCGCTCGCGATGCGGGTGGAGGACGTGTTCGTGCAGAATCGCAGGCTTTGGGTGCGCCTGCACGAGAAGGGCGGCAAGCGCCATGAAATGCCCTGCCACCACAACCTTGAGCATTATCTCGCTGAATATCTCGACGGGTGCGAGTTGCGCGAAGACCGCAAAGGGCCGCTGTTCCGCACGATCGCGCGCGGCACTAAGCGCCTCAGCGATACCCCCCTGCCCCAAGCCAATGCGTTCGCGATGGTGCGCCGGCGCGCGGGCGCGGCCGAGATCGGGACGGCGATCGGCAACCATTCGTTCCGCGCGACCGGGATCACCACCTATCTGAAAAACGGCGGCACGTTGGAGACGGCCGCGACGATGGCAAACCACAGCTCGACGCGCACCACCCAGCTTTACGACCGGAGACCCGATGACGTGACGCTGGACGAGGTGGAGCGGGTGTTGATCTAGGCGGCGATCGCCGGCGCACACGCCCAGCGGTCGCCATCCCAATGAAACCCTAGCCGCTGCGCGTTGCTGATCGCGGGCGGCTCGCCCTTGCGCCAGAAGGCGCGCATCTTGGCGCGCTCGTCCAGATCGGCGTCGGCGACGATCGCGCGCGCGGCCTGGATGAACTGCCCATGTCCGAACACATAGACGAGCGAAGCGGGCGGCATGGCCGCGAGGCGGGCCAGCGCCGCCTCGCAGCGCCCGAGCAAGGCGCGGAAACTCTCCGCCCCTTCCCCGTCGCAATAGTCCGGATCGGCCGCGCTCCAATAGCGTTCGAGGTGCGGCATCCGTTCGGCGCTGCGCGTGCCGTTCCAGCGCGCCGGTTGCAGATAGGTAAATTCTTCGATCGGCCACACTTCGACCGGCACGCCAGGAAAGCGCGCTATCGTCGGCGCGGCCGTCTGCCGGGTGCGGGTATAGGGCGACGTGACGATGAGCGCGGGCGCTTGCGTCCAGCTCGCCGCGACCTGGCGCGCTTGTTCGTGGCCGCGCTCCGTCAGCTCGATCGCCGCGAGATCATGGCACGGCACGCCGGCGTTGCCGGTGGATTCGCCGTGGCGGATGAAGATCGCCCGCATGTGCGTCATCTATCCGAATACCTCGCTATGCGAGCCAAGGCGCGCGAGGCGCAGCGTTTCGTCGTCGGGCTTGGCGTAGATCAGCACCAGATCGGGCTTGACGTGGCAATCGCGGTAGCCCGCCCAATCGCCGCTCAGATCATGGTCGCGGTATTTGGGATCAAGCGGCGTGTCGGTCGCGAGCGCGGCCAGGACAGGCAGAAGATCGGCATCGAGGGTCGCTCGATGCCGGCCCTTTGATTCCCGCTTGTAGTCGCGCTTGAACCGGGTCGAACGATCAATCGTCCGCACGGAGGTCCGCCATCAGCGCATCGACGCTGGCGAACTTGGTCCCCTTCCCCGCCGCCAGCTCTGCCATTGCCTCGCGTGTCGCGGCGTTCGGAACCTTGACCTCGAAAGGCAAGCGCCGTTCGTCGGCGATACGCAGCATCAACAGTCGGATAGCGTCGGAGATCGAAAGGCCCATCGCGCCCAGCGCGGCGGTGGCGCGTTCCTTCGTCGTATTGTCGATCCTGGCGCGGACATAGGTGTCGGAAACAGCCATTGGGATTTCCTTCTGAAAACGTAGTCCCAACGTAGTCACAAAATCTGATTTTGGCAATGGGTGCGGTGATTATGCGCCTGCCGCTGACGCGGCATCGTGGCTCTAGTCGCTCACGCTCCCCAAGCCCGCAAGCGGTCTTGGCCCAAGGTGACGATCCACATGGCGGAAGCGAGATCGCTGCGCGGATCTCGCGCAGCAATGCCGGCGTGCGCCGGCGCCGATCCTGTTTGAAGGGGGAAAGGCGGTCCCGGCCGCCTCTCCCCCGCAACGGGATAGACGGGCCGTGCCTCGCTACGCTGCGGCCGCTCCACCCCGTCGATTCCCGCTGCCCCCCTCTCCCGCCGGCGTTCTTGGGCGTCCGTGTTCCGGCCGATGGCATGGCCATCGCCGGACAGGCGATTTGAAGGGAGTAAAGACGATGACCCACGAAACCCGCGAAAGCTGGCTCAATGCCGTGGCGCAGGGCATGGCTCCGCTGTTCGAGGCGCTGGACGCCCCCCTGCCCGACCGCGTGCGCGTGGCGATCGGCTTCACCAGTAGAGGCGCGAAGGGCAAGGCGATCGGTGAGTGCTGGGACAACCGGCTCAGCGCGGACGGGCATTTTGAAATCTTCATCCGCCCGGACCTAGCGCATGCGCCTGACGCCATGCCCGCGCAGATCGCCGCCATCCTCGCCCACGAGCTGGTCCATGCCGCTGTCGGCATCCCGGCAGGGCATGGGAAGGCGTTTAAACGGGTCGCGCTTGGGCTGGGCCTTGTCGGGCCGATGCGCGCCACCACTCCCGGCGACGCCTTACTTGCGGCCATCGCACCGATCCTTGAGGCCGCTGGCTCCCTCCCCCATGCCCATCTCGACACCGGCGGGGAGTCGACCGCGCCCAAGAAGCAGAAAACCCGGATGCTGAAATGCGAGTGCGCGACGTGCGGCTATACTGTGAGGACCGCGCGCAAGTGGCTGGAATTGGCCGGAGCGCCGCTTTGCCCGATTGAAGGGCACGGGATCATGCAGCATGAGCCGCTGGACGCCGACGATGACGAGGGTGGTTAAGCGTCCTCCCCCTGCCCCTTTCATTCAGGCACGGCTTGCACTATGCCCACATGCAAACATGCGGTCATGTAAGGATATTCACATGCCAACAATCGCCATTATCAGCCAGAAGGGTGGTGCGGGGAAAACCACCCTCGCCCTGCATCTGGCCGCCGCCGCCGAGGATGCTGGCCATACCGCGCTGGTGATCGACCTCGACCCGCAGGCGACAGCGAGCCAGTGGGCGGCGTGGCGCAAGGATGCGCCCCCGGTCGTGATCGACAGCGCCCCCCCTCGCCTTGCCGCCAAGATCGAGCAGGCGAGGGCGCAAGGCGCAGCGTTCATCGTGATCGACACCCCGCCCCATGCCGACAGCGCCGCCAGCGCCGCCGTCGAGGCGGCCGACCTGGTGCTGATCCCATGTCGGCCGAGCGCGTTCGACCTGGCCGCGATCAAGACGACCGCCAGCCTTGTGAAGATGCGCGGCAAGCCCGCTTTCGTGATCTTCACGGCGGGAAGCCCGACCGCGCCGCGCATGTATGAGGAAGCGACGCAGCTTGTGCAGGATTATGGGCTGGACGCCTGCCCGCACCGTGTTGCGGATCGTGCCGCGTTCCGTCACGCGGCGGCCGAGGGGAAAACCGCGATGGAGATCGAGCCGGACGGCAAGGCGGCAGACGAGGTGCGCCAGCTTTACAAGTGGACATGCGAGCATGTAAACATGCAAGCATCAACGAAGCGGAGGGCCAGCGCATGAGCCGGAAGGGATCATTGCTTGCATTGCGGGATCGCGATCCCGCACCAACGCCGGCGTCGACCGAGCCGGAGGGAAGGGCGGCCGCGCTGACCGCCCGCAGCACTGGCGTAGGCACCGGCAGCAGTTCGAGCAGCAGCCCGGTTGCGCCGAGCCGTCAGGGCAAGAAGGCGATGACGGGCTATTTCAGCCCGGAAATGTCGTTCGCCATGCACATGACCGCCCGCAAGCACGGCATGAGCTTGCAGGACGCGATGGCCGAGGCGTTCAACGACTGGCTCCGAAAGATGGGGGAAAGTCCTGTAGGCAAGTGAGCATGTTCACATGCAAACATATAGCTTAGGGGAAAACTCATGCCGTGCTAATCGTGTCCGCCATCTTCGCACTGGTGATGATCGGATTGTCCATCCGGGCAAACGCCCGTTTCCGGCAGGAAAGGAACTGCCGATGCAATAGCGGCTTTCACGATCAGAGCCGCTTTCCAATTTGGTGAATTGGTCCGCACCTCGCGTTCTAGCTCTCAGCTTCACGCCCTTCCTTGCGATCTGTGTGCTGGGGCTGTTCAATGTTGCAGCGATGACCCTAACGCCGAGGCCGGGGCAGGAGGGGATGCTGTTACCGTCCCTGATCTTTATTGGAGGCGCGTTCGTGGCGGCCCATGTTTTCCACCTTTGGTTGATCGGAAGGAGCCTGGGCCGAAGTTAAACTCAATGTCGTCATGTTCACATGCAAACATGGCAGTTAACGCCACGACACTGTCCTATTGCCGCCACGATTTTCGGCGAAGCAATCACGCCATGGTAGTTATTAGGCCCAGTCGGCCCGAAGCTGCGATTTTGGCCAGGTTGAAGAACGAACACTGAACGCTTGATTGATTCTACCAGGACCGTTGCTGACCACCGACCTCGTAGATATCGGCTTCCATGGAGCAATTGTAGCTCTCTGCGATGTTGAACATCTCGGAGAGGAGGCTTTGGATTTCCTCATCAAGGGAAATGCCATCCGGATCGGGGTCATAGGCGACGGTCAGTTTGTAATCACAATTGCCGTTTTTTACCATGGCGTAGTCGCGTTCCAGCATCGCCTCAATCCGCTCCCGAGCGGGTTTTCTACCTCTTCCACGCTTGTTGAAGTTCTCGATAATCAGATGCAGGGCGATGCTGGCAGTGGGCGGCTTTTCCGGCAGTTTGGTCTGTGACGGAATAATGTCGAGCGCCCGATAGACGGTCATTCGTGAGACCTTCAGGTCGCGGGCAACGCGGGCCTTGCTGGCGCCGGCGGCAAGGCGACGGCGGATTTCATCGTCATCGACGTTCTTCTTCCGGCCTTTGTAAACGCCTTCGGCGCGCGCCGCTTCGATCCCGGCGCGCTGACGATCCTTGATGAACTTCAGCTCCATATCGGCGACCATGCCGAGTATGGTGATGACCATTCGCCCCATGTCGCCCGCCGTCGTCACCTCTGGCTCAAGGATGCGCAGCGAAGCTCCCTTTTCATCAAGCTCATGCACCAGGTTCAGGACATCGCGCGTGGAGCGGCCGAGCCGGTCGAGCCGCAGCACGACCAGCTCGTCGCCGGTGTGCATAAACTGCATGATCGTTTCCAGTTCCGTGCGCCCGCTCCGCGAGGCCCCCGATCCGGTCTCGGAACGGATAATTTCGCAACCTGCATTCTTGAGGCGGCCAATCTGGATATCCAGATCCTGGTCCGTGGTGCTGACGCGGGCATATCCGATACGAGCCAAGTGCAAAATCCGTCACATTAGGGTGGCTCTTGCAGTGTATCGTCACATTGAGCGCAAACCCACCCTTTTGTGACAGACGAATGGTGTCACTCGGCCCTATCACTCTGGGGTGTACCCAAATGTTATAGGCCGATCAGCCGCCTCACGCTGCAAGCCGTCCAAAATCAATCCGGTCGTTCAGGTCGAGGTCGAAGCGGCCATAAGGGTTCACATGACTGTAGATCAACGGCGTGAGACCACGATAATCTTCCGGCGTCATCCGCCCCGCCCACTTCGGCTCAACCAGTACGGTCTGAAGCATGCGGGTGTTCACATACACCAGCGACGCTTGCAGGAGGTGTAGCGCCAGAACGGAGATTTCCTGCTCATGGATGCGGTTGGTGGCGATCTCGCCGCCCTTGCCGAAGAACACGAAACCATTAGCGCCGTTCCAGTTCTCAACCACATTCAGCCCTTCGTGGATCTCGCGGCGGAATGCCTCCTGACGCAAATACCGGCATAGGAAGATTGTTTTGACCGCGCGGCCGAGTTCACTCAGCGCCTTGTAGGTCGGGTGCATCACTTCGGCTCTGGCAAACCGGAGCAGGATCGCTTCCGGATCGGCGGTGCGCGATTGCATGGCAGCGGCATATTTGACCATTTCGTCATATTGTTGCTCGATCTCGTCCCAGTCGATCGGGCTGGAGAGGATCGGCAGTAAATTGGAAAGCCGCGTGCGCATGCCGGCTTGGGGAAGGGCCAGTTTCTGGCGTGCCACTGCTTTCAGCCGCGGGGCAAGCTCAAATCCAAGGAGTCGGCAGAACGCAAAGCCGACTGCGCTCTGGCCGTGGCTATCGACGTACTGGCGCTGGATTTCCATGTCGGTGCAATGGCGTAGCACGCCTTCGATCATGGAGGCGACCTCCGAGGAAGAGCACCGCTTGAGCTGGGAATAAACGCAGGTCGCGCGCTTCTCCACATGCCAGTAGATCATGACGCCACGGCCGCCATAGCGGGCGTGCCATTCCGTCATCAGGTTGCGGTCCCACGCGCCGAACTTCGTTGAATCGGACGCGCATGCCGTGCCCGCATCTCCCCATACTGCGGCATTGCGGATTGCCAGTGTCGCGTTTGCTACCCGCGCGCACGCCTCCCTCAGCGCTGGCGCGTGGATGAAACGGCGATGGACATGCAGCAATTCCTCGTAACTGACATCGGGTGTTGCGCCAGCGACCCGCTTGAGCCCGGCGTTCGTGCCCAAGCCATAGAGACACAGCAAAAGACGCTGAGCCAAGGCTGCTTTCGACAGGGTAACCCGCGAGGCCGACGTTTCGAAAGCATCCATCAATCCCGTGTCCAGAGCAGCCTCTTTCAACACGTCCAGCAGTCCGGTCATCGGCCAGCGCTGACCGATCTCGCTTTTGATCGAAGCGAGACCCTTCGGTTCGGGCAAGGGCTTGAACGGTGTAATCGATATCCGGTTGTCGCCGCGCCACAGGAGCCGGACCTTGTCGTTTTGTGGAATATTGGCATTGAGGAGCAACAGTTCCCGTTCAAGCTCCTCCCGGATCGAGGCGCAAAACGCCTGCGCATCTGGCGTCAGGCTGAGGCCGGAATAGTACGCATCTCGCCTGATCTCGAAGTCCTTGGGAAGATCGTCATCGGGATTGCGATAGCGATCCGCCCCGACCACCCAGATTTCTTTGGAGCGGATGCGGTCGCGCAGTTGCGTCAGGACGCAAAGCTCATAGCTGATCCGGTTTACCCGCCCATCGTCATCAATGACGGAACTGCGCCATCGCGCTGGAATCACCTCATCGATCGGAACATCCTGCAATGGCACGAAGCGGCATCCGCCATCCACCTTGCTCCTGATCCAGTCGAGGGCCGCCAGGACCGGCCGCCACACCGCGTTGTTCGACCGGAACTCAAGTACGGAAAGCAGGCTTGGCAGCATGCGCCGGTAATGATTGGCCCAGGAACCACGCATCACCTTGTAGATGCGCCGGTCCAGAGCGCCCTTCGCATGGCTCTCCTTGACGATCGCCGCCAGCTTGGCCTTACCGGCGATCGGGAAAATGACATCGCAGATGCGCCCCGATGGTTCATTGATCGAGGCGCTGGCGATCTCGACCAGCAGGCGCTCCTTTCCATAGACCCGCTCGATGTCTTTCGCGATATCGCCCACCACCTTGCGTTTCGAGCGCGTTCCGATCTTGTGAACGGTTTCGATCAGCAGGTCGATCATCGCGTCAGTGAGTTGCGCCTCCCGCGACATTAGATAAATCGCATAAAGGCCGAGCTGTCGCGCCGGCGCATGCCGGCGCATCTCCGAGGCCTTTTCACCGGCAACGCGGCGAACAATCTGATCGACCCATGGCTTGCCCGTAGCCGTCAGGAGATCATGGGGAAGATCAAGTCTCTGGATAAAGGCGAGTTTCTCGGTCACGTCGAGAATGTTGTCGAGCGTTGCCTGTCCGGCGTCACCCTTCATCCTGTTGAATCCGGTCGAGCTGTCCGGATCGGCAAGCGAGGCTTCCAATAACGCCACCGCATCTGACGAAAGCCGATCACTGGTTCCGATCAGCCAGGTGTCCAGATAATCTTGCCGTTGTGAGCGAACGACACGTTCAAGCTCCTTGCGCGACGGCCCATAAATACGCCGGTCCCGGCACCACAGGAAAACATGCTCAAGCATGGCATTGATCGACTGGCCGCCCGGGCACAGCTCGCCAGCAATCCATTCCGTCAATTGCGCGCGATCCACCCGCTTCATGCGGTGATATCCAAGATGGATCAGGATCTCCGCACAATGCCGTCGTGCTGTCCGACTGGAAAAGTCATAACCGGCTATCTCGCCAGCCTCGACACCGAGTTGCTCGGCCAGATACGAGAGGCCATCGGTAGGGATTGAGCCGGGATCGATCGCGAAAAACCCCAGGGAAGCGAAGAATTTCAGCTGCGCGGCGAGGCCAAGGCGCGTCAGGGCCGGCTTCGAATTTACAAAATCAATATCGGCAAAGCTCAGGCTCCATCGTCCGATCAAATCCCCGCCCGGAATACTCCGATCCATCAACCCACTCCCTATGATGGAGCGAACTGTCCTCTTCTATGATTTCCATCGTCAATACCGAATGCCACGTTCCCAAAACGTTCTCCGACTTGGCCAAAATCGCAGCTTGGGGCCGACTGGGCCAGGAAGTGACCTTCCGCTTCCCGAACAAGCAGTAGGCTGAAAATGAGATTTCTTGTCATCGCAGCATTAGCCGTTGCCGGTTGTCATGCAGCCTCCGACAACGGCCAAAAGCAGGCCGTAGAACAGACGCCGAAACATCCTTGGAAGAAGCTCCCCGATGGGAGTTGGGGTTGGTTGGAGGCGTCGCCGAGCGAGAAATTCGCGAACGAACAGGCCGAGCGGTGCTGGCCGAGTAAGGGCCGGTGGGATTGCTTGAGCGCATCGACGCTGGTCCAGGTCGGCGACATGGAACCGCCTACGGTCTTCGCGAGCCGGTATATCAAAGCCCGTTACACCGATCCGGCAATCGGTATTGGAGACGATGCCGTTCGAGGCGGCTACTCCTGCCAATCCATCAATGGCAAGATGATCCGAGAAAGCATCTTTCAGAACGGACAGGGTGGCGCGTCTCACTCCCTCCAGACCAATGACGTTTTAGTCGGTCAACAGGGCGGCGGCGTGGTTTGGTCACCGGATTTCGTAGTCCGTTACATGAGAGAAAATAGCGTCGAACCCACCCTTCGCTACCTCGATTGTCTTCACGTCACCACGATGGTCGTTGAGAACAGCTTGGCAACAATCAACACGACTTCCCTCAAATATGGAATGATGACGGGGCGTGACGATGTAATGCTTTACGACATGGAGGGACGTAAGGAGGAACCCTGAACATTTACAGGTGGCGGGCCGCATCCATGCGCTGATGCAGGATACGGATAACGGCGATGCCGTAGCTGGTCAGCCGAAAATAGATGACATGCTGCTCGACGCCCCGCCGCCGATAACCGGGCCGGATATTGGCGCAGCCCTGCGCCTGCTGCGGCGCTTCGGCCAGATTGGCGCAAGCGGCTTCGATGAGGTCGGTGTAGCGCATCGCCTGGGACAAATCCCAATGCGCCACGGTGTAGTCGAATATCGTGTCGAGGTCGCGCTGCGCTCTCGGACTAAGCCGGTATTCAGCCATGCTGCTCGGCTTTGCGCCGCTTGAACGCAGCGAAATCGAACAGCTCCGGCTCCCCACTCTGCTCACCCTCGATCAGCGCCTGACGAATACTCTCGATCTCGAGTCCGCGCTCCTGCTCACGCCGGATGAGGTCGCGGATCGCCTCGCTGTCGTTGGTGTAGCTGCCTGCGTCGATCTGGGCGGCAATCCATGAATTTTGCTGTTCGGTTAGGGTAATGGTCTTGCGCACGGTCGCCATATTAGCCTCCATGAATCATACTATTGGTGCGTTTTAGCATACGCTATGATGCTTTCAAAGCTGCTACCGCCCGAACCCGATAGCCGGCCCATCGCGGTCATGCCCGCGCTGGCGTTGTCGCTGTCGATCGCGCTCGTCCTGACCATGATCGAGCGCCGGCGTCTGTTCTCGCCGGGGTGACTGGTCGAGCGCCGGTAGCGCATCGAACCCGTCGCCGGCACTAGTCTGCAACCCCGCCCGCATCGTCCGCGCCGCGCCCTGCACCAGGCTCGCCATGCCATGCGCCGCCAGCTCGGCTTGGTCGCGCACCCGCTGCCCCATCTCCTGCAGCCACTCCCGCCCGCGCTCGAGATAGACCCCCAGCCCGCGCTTCTCCTCGATCGCCTCGTTCATCTGCCCGCGCGGAGTGACAGCGTGCGGCTCCTCGCCGGCCGCGATCTGCTCGCGCTCGGCGCGACGCTCGATCGCGGCTGACGCATGGCCCATCTTCACGGTCGGCTCCATCTCGACGCCCTGACGGGCATAGCTGCGATGATCGACCCGCTCGGCAACCTGCGCCAGTTCTAGCGCATCGTTGACCTGCGCCGCCCAGCTCGCCCGGATCTCCTCCACCTCGATCGACGCTGACGATCGCACGTCGAGCTGGCGCGTCTTCGCCCCCAGCCCCTGCGCGTCCACCATCCGCGTCGTCGTCATGACATGCGCATGGTGGTTGCGATCGTCGCCGTAATCATGGGGGGCATGGATAGCCGCATCGACCGCCACCCCGTAGCGGTCGCGGATATCCTCCGCGAAAGCACGAACCAGGTCGCGGCGCTGGCCGGCGTCTAGCTCGGCCGGCAGCGCCAGCTCATACTCCCGCGCCACCTTGGCGTCCTTGCGCTTCTCCGCCGCCTCCGCTGCGTTCCACAGCGCGGAGCGGTCCTGCGCCCACTCCGCACCTTCCGGCGCAACGATGAACGTATCCTCGACACCGCCCCGCCGCGTATAGTCATGCACCAGGCCGTCGCGCTCGTTTTCGAGGCAGACGCCGGCACGATACGCGACCGCCGCGACCGCGCTGCGCCCGGTCGAGCGCGACACCGATTTCACCGCCAGATGGTAGATCGCCATCGCTCGCGCGCCTTCTCAAACGTAGTCCAGCGGCATGACGCTGGTCGGGGTGTGGGGCCGAGGCCCCGCTGTCGCTTGCGACATGGGTGCAGGGTGTCCCTGCCGCACGCATTACGTAGTAATGCTAAAGTGCGCCCTTGTCTCCTACCGTCGTCTCGGGTGGCTTCGTTCGTTGGTTTGCGCTATGCTCGTTTCGTGATCGTGCTTTGACGCGGAGAAGGTATGGCTGCCCCCACTCCCGAATCTGTCGAACTGGCGAAGAAGCGTCTTGCCCAGGCCAAGGCTCGCCTCGATGCGCTCAACGCCCGGATCGCCACCGAAGGCCGTCGCCTCGATACCCGCCGCAAGATCATCTTGGGTGGCCTGCTACTCGATGCCGCCACCAAGGATCAGCGGTTCGCCGGCATCGTCACCGAGCTGACCCACCGCATCAGCCGCGATCAGGACAGGAAACCGTTCGAGGGGTGGACACTGCCCGGGGAGGACCGCTGATGGACCGCGACCGCGACGACGATCCCCGCCGCCCGGTAGAACGCGGAAGGGGGCGTGATCTGCTCGGGTCCGATCGCCACGATCCCCCGACCGGCAAGTTCGACCCGGCCGAGTTCGACATGCCCACCGACCCACCGCCCTCTGCTGCCGGTCGCGCGCGCGGTGCCGCCGACGCCGCCCAGGCGCACAGCTTCTTCTCCCACCTCGATACCAACATCCAGCGCATCCTTGCCGGTTTCGGCACCCTGCGCGACCTGGTGACCGACGTGCGCGCCAGCCTCGCCGATGCCGCCGCCAGGGACGCACAGCGCGCCGAGGATGAGGAAGCCCGCGACACGGCCATAGCGGCCCGCCTGGTCGATCCTGCGGTTCTGGCAGCCCGTGCGGAGGCTGGAGCGCGCCATGGGGCCGCAGACGGCCTTGCCGGGGCGGGAGAGACCCTGCGGCGTCGGATCGATGCTGACACGGCCGCGCACGCCGCCCTGAACGATCGTCTTGCCGCCGATGCCGCCGATCGCCGCGTCCATGAGCTGCGCCGGCGCCGGTGGGACAGGTGGTGGAACGGCGCGCTCGCCGGCTTCGCCCTGCTGGTGCCTGTTGCGCTGGGTTACGGCTATCACCTCGGGAACGGGGCCGGTGAAGCATCGGGCTATGCCCGCGCCCGCGACGAGGTAGCTGCGGCCAGCTGGGCGAACACCGTCAACGGCAAGCTCGCCCGGCAGCTCGACCAGACCAGCACTTCCACCATCCCCCTCATCGCGAACTGCTCGGGCAAGGGATGGAGTAAAACCAAACAGGACGGTCAGCGCGTTTGCTACGCCGCGCCGACCACAGGATGGTACAGGCCTTGAGCTTCGATGATCGCACCCGCACCTGGCAGCTCATCATGACCGGCGATGATCTCCGGCACATCACGCTCGAAACCCAAGCCGACATGGCGCGGCTGCTCGACCTCGATCCTTCGATTTCGCACCTGACGCTCGAAATCGGCGACGGTCGCGTCCACGTCGCCCGCGACTGGCCAAGCGACCAGTACGAGGATGCCGATCGCCTGATCGATCGCATTGCCGCCTCGGGCGTGTCCGCGGTCGTTGTCCACGATGGCAACGGCAAACCCCCTCGCCGCGTGACGACCGCCGAATGATCGCGGACCGTCCTCGCTCCCAACTCCTTCCTCGCCAAGCTAGCGGCCGATAGGCCGCCTCTGTGACGGCGTAGCCGGCACGCACCATCGGCGTATCGGCCTTTGGCCGATTCCATCTAAATCTCCTCCGTTCCGCGCGCGGTGATTCATGATTCTAGATTCTATGATTCAGGGGGGTCGCATCCCACTGATTTTAAAGGCCGATTCCAGCCTATTATGAGGAATGGGGTGGGGTATCATGAGTTTTGGGGTGGGGTATCGTGAGAAATGGGGTGGGGTATCGTGAGAAATGGGGTGGGGTATCGTGAGAAATGGGGTGCGTGAAGTGAGGAGCTAGCCGCGCTCATCTCATGATACTTGACCGTGTTGTCGCATCGAACGATTGTGCTGCCATGAGCGAGGCAGCCGACGATAAGCCTGGGCGCACGATGGAAGTTGCGCGGATCGAGAAGGAGCGGGGTTCCGACACGATCGTGCAACCGCGCGAACTGGTCGAGGTCCGCTATGCTCGCGGTGCTTCGCTTACCCTCTCGGCTCGCAAGATTCTCGCCCTGATGATGCACCAGGCCGCTGGCGACGCATGGCGCGACCAAGAACATCGGATCGCCAAGCGCATGCTGCGCGGCTCCCACAATTCCAATGATCGCCTTACCGATACGATCGACGAGCTAATGGGTATCTTTTTTGCGATGCCCGATCAGGTCGAGGGCGACCAAGGGCGGCGCACGTTCCAGATGATCGAGGAGACATTTGAGGGGGGAGAGCAGGGGTGGCTGATCTACCGATTCACTCGCCGCGCCCGCGATCTTCTGAAAGACAGCGAAGCCTATGCCCTGCTGCACCGGGCAACAGTGCTAGCGTTCGATAGCAAATATGCCCTCGAACTCTACCAGCTCGGAGCGTTGCTCTATCGCCGCGACGTGCCGATCTGGCGGGGGGACGTCGCCACGCTACGGTCCAAACTCGGCGTTCCTGAAGGCACCTATGGGTCCTTTGCCGATCTGCGCCGCTTCGTCCTCGATGCAGCGACGGCCGAGATAAATCAGCTCGTTCCTCAATTCTCGGTCGCCTGGGAGGTCGCAAAGCGAAGGGGCCGCAAGGTCACCGAAGTAGCGATCACATTCCGCCGCAAAGCTCCGATCGCTGTCGTAGCGGCAGAGGAAGAAAACGAGCGTCACCGCGCCGGCCGACGCGCACGGCGCGAAGGCACGGTAGAGACGGTCGTTGATCCTGCTGCGATCATCGCTGCCACAGCCGCCAGCCTTTCGGTTTCGGACATACTGCGGTGGCCTGCTGACGATCAGGTGTCGGAATATCGGACGCCAGACCTTTATGCGATCGGCCTCGCCAACGGCGGAGGCCATGCAATTCAACGGCTAGCGGATCAATACGTCCGCGTCCGATCTGACCGGCGACGGCAACTCCGGGGTGACGCTCTTCGCGATGATTGGACCACATGGGTGAAGGGTTGCGCGGAGAAGTGGGCGAAACCCTGATCCTTGTCTCTGGCAGGGTTGCGCGATACCCTATGGCAACCGGTCATGGTTCCCCGGTTGGAAACACGGGGTAAACCTATGGCTACGGTGTCGATGACGAAGGGTGCCGAGCTGGCCGGTGTCAGTAAGGGAACCGTCTCGAAAGCCCTTAAATCGGGGCGTCTTAGCTATGCCGAGAAAACCGATAATGGCTACCTGATCGACACATCCGAGCTGTTTCGGGTGTTTCCCCCGAAACAGCCGGAAACCGTTGAAGAAGCCCGCCTTGATACCCCTGTTGGAAACAGGGAAACCCTAATGGAAACAGGGGGGTTGCTCCGGGAAGTTGAACTGTTGCGTGAACAGCTTCGTGATCGCGATGGTGTGGTCGATGACCTGCGGCAACGGCTCGATAAATCCGAGGACGAACGCCGGGAGGCACAGGCCAGAGTGATCGGCCTGCTGGCGGGACCTGGCCCTACCGAATCCAAACGCGGGTTCTTTGGTCGCCTGTTCGGCCGCACAGACGAATGACAGGAAGGATCAATCGCCGTTGCAAACGTCGCATAGTGAGAAGTCGTCGGTGACCACTCCCGCACCCGAGCTGAACGGGTTGCCGCAATGCCCACAGGTTAGGGATGGGGTATAATCGTTATCCGTGGATTTCCCTGCTCGACGATCGGCATGCCACTGCTGCTTTTCGGCCTCGGTAAACGCCATTTTTAGTCTCCTCGGGGTTACTATGGCTCCAGTGCATTATTGGGACACAGATTCACGGTAGGGCCTTAAATACATCTGTCCTGCACATTTTGGCGAGCCTTATCTCCGTTCGTTTTCCACGCCGAGCTCACGCCATAGCCAAGAATAATCATACGTTGCCATCGGGTCGGTATCGTCGGGCTGTTGGGCACTTCGATTTTCGATATATTTCAGCCACTCTACAAGTTTGACGCGCCCGTTCGCCGACTTTGAGGCTGCGCGCGGGGTGATATCCCCAAGCATGCCGACTGGCTGATCGAGTGTTTCTCGATATGATTTGTCGAGCATCTCATGAACAAGCTTCGTCGCAATCTCTGGCGGGACGACCGATCGGGGCGCGTCATTTCCTTCATGATCCGCACGCATTTGATCGATGGTTTGAATCTCGGTTAGCGGCGCGCGCACCAGATTTCCAAGAGCTTTAGTAAATAACGGCGTGCCTGCTTTCGCACGTTCTGCCGAATTCACCGTCAGGGTGACGAACCGTCCTTTCAGCTCAATATTGCCCAGTATTGGGGTTCCGTCTTCCATCGTGCTGTTGAACGCCACACCGTCAGCTTTCTTGTCTTTCCGTTTGGTTGGCTTGGTGCCCAACCAATTCCAGAAGGTCGCGCTTTCTCGATGCAGCGCTTTGACGGTATCAAGCTGTGCGCCAATGGCCTTTTGGGTGACACCGGTGGCGAGTGGGAAACGCACACTATGGAAGACCAGTTCGTCGCCATCGCTGTTGTAAACCATCGGCGCAATGAGACCCATGGCCTTGGGCAAGGTGTCGAACAGCCAGACATTGGTGAACAGCGACGCCGCGTCGGCGAGCAGCACATCACGATCGGCATGAATACCTTCATCCCGACTTTGCCGGTAAAGGTCATCAAATCCCTTCTGAAACAGCGTTGTGCCTTCCAGGGTAAAAGGCAACACACCACCAGCCAGAATATGCTTGCCGTTCATTGGCACAACGCGTGCCGCGATCCTGTCCCATTTTTTGAGTGACTGGGTCGCCGAATGTTCATGCACGAGCAGCGGCTCGCCGCCGCGCACCATGTCGCGGAGCGTCATCGATTGGCCCGGTACAATTTCGCTGGCTTCATAAAGGCTCATCACCGATGTGCTCAGCGCCTTCATATAGGCTTTGCTCTGTACTTTTTCGTTCCAGCCCCGCCGTTTGATATAATCATCGACGATGTTGATGCCGTCAGGATCGAAGCTCTGTGTCAGAAAATCCTCGAAAGCGCAGCCCCAAAGCGTGCGATCCCAGTGTTCCCCTAGAATTTCACCAATCTCTTCATATTCGATGTCAAACGCGGTCATTATTGGCGCAAAATGGTCGCCCATGACATCTTCAAGTCGGTCGTGCCACTCGGCACGCGACAGATATTTGATGAGTCCGCTCAAATCATTACTGGGTTTCATGCGGTCATTCTCCTCACAAGGCGGCCTCCTGCCGTGCAGCAGCGAGGACCCTGCTGATCGTTGGTTCGCTGACTCCATAGAGCTTGGCCATCTGCGCTGCGGTCTTTCGGCCGGTTATCACGTTTTCCACGACATCGCCGCGCTGTGAGGGTGTGAGTTTCGGGCGACGCCCACCTACACGGCCCTCAGCACGGGCTTGAGCAAGGCCAGCGGAGGTGCGCTCGCG